>NZ_JBFUBG010000032.1:0-58376 GCF_056405875.1 Rhizobium sp. P1_E6
CCGTACATCTCTTCGTTCTCCAGCTCGAAATGCTCGCCGATGCCGGCAGCGATCGGATGGCGCTGATTGATCGTCCACAGCCGCTCGCGTTCGCCCGCCTCGCGCCATTTCAGCGCGCAGGGCGTGCCCATCAGACGCTTGAAGATCTTCGAGAAATGGCCGGAATGCAGCACAAGCAGGCCCATGCCTTCCCACACCCGCTTGGCGACACGCTCGACAACTTCGTCGGAGACGGCGCCATGATCCTTATGGCCCCACCAGGTCAGGACATCGGTCTCGGCAAGCCGGGCCTCCGTCAACCCATGTTCGGGCTCCTGCAGGGTCGCGGTCGTCGCGGAAATCGCCGGATCGCTGTTCAGCGCCTTGGCAATGGTCGTGTGCATGCCCTCGGGATAGATGCCCCGGACGATCTCGTTGGTTGTCTCATGGATGTTCTCTCCCCAGACGACGGTGCGAATGGCCATGGCGGTGCTCCTCTAGAACCTTTGGATTTTGGGCAATCAGGAAGGCGGGATTCAAAGCGCTTTGGAGAAATGAACAGCCAAAGCGGTTTCTCCTCCGCATCAGAGGAAGACATAGACCTTTGTCGGCATTTTGACAAAGAGGATTTTTCCAGGCTTCGCGACCCGGAAAAACCCCCTTTCAGATCAATGGGAAATGGACTTGGAGAACAGGTTGACGACGACCACGCCCGAGATGATCAGGCCGAGGCCGATGATGGCAGGCGTATCCAGCCGCTGCTTGAAAAAGATAAGCCCGACGGTGGAAATCAGCACGATTCCCAAAGCGCTCCAAATCGCATAGGCGATGCCGACGGGAATATGCTTCAGTGTCAGCGACAGGCAGTAGAAGGCGGCCCCATAGCAGACGACCACAAGCGCCGTCGGCCCGAGGCGGGTGAACTGCTGGGAAAGCTGAAGTGCTGTCGTGCCGATAACTTCAAGCACGATGGCTGCAACGAGCAGCCCATAGACAGCAGCCGGGTTCATGGCGGTATTCCTTCGTAATCTACTTGTGGGTCAGCTCGATGAGGCGGGCGATCAGGTCTCGCCTCAGAGCATCGCTGATATCATGGCTTTCCAACGTATCTGCGAACCACAGACCGTCGGCGGCAAAACGGACGATCAGGGTGTCGAGCGCGGAGTCGGTGCCGATATATTCCTCGGCCCTCGCCGCCACCCATTGGCGCCATCGCAGGCGCAACCGGGGTTCGGCAAGCAGCGCGATCGTCACCTGCGTCCAGCTTCGGGAATCATCGGGACGATCCTTCAGCCCGGACACCGCCTGCAGATAGGCGCGCGAGAAACGTCCCTGCGGCAGCGGGTCGCCGCGCATCAACTCGTCTATATCGGCGTCGAACTTCTCCAGCAGGCTTTCGAACAGGGCATCCAGCAGCGCGTTCTTCGTCGGAAAGTGATGCAGCAGCCCGCCCTTGCTGACACCTGACGCGGCCGAGACCGCATCGAGCGTCACAGCGCTCATGCCACTCTCACCAGCAAGGCGCGCGGCGACCTCCAGCAATTGCTGGCGTACGAGCACGGGTTGTTTCTTGCGATGATGGGCGTTTGACATGGATTGATAAAGATACCGTCCGGACGGTTTTGTCAAGAAGAATCGGCTGCAGACCCTGCCTCGCAAAGGATTATGCGCGAAGTGACGCGGTGTTTTGATGACAGTTGCGATCCTTTTTGATCGGGTGCATCTAAGTATCGGACCGAAAAGCCTGAAACGGTTTTTGGTGAGCCGATGCTGGTATAAAACCCGGAGCGGCGCAGGGGATGCGTGCCACTCTTGGGGCGGGTATTAAAGGGATGGTTTCTTGTCGGAACAGGTGACGACTTTATATGAGGCGATCGGAGGCGATCCGGTCGTCCGGGCTCTGACCCATCGCTTCTACGAGCTGATGGATACGCTGCCGGAGGCGAAACACGTGCGCGCCGTGCATCCGCCAAGCCTCGAAGGCAGCGAAGAAAAATTCTACGAATATATGACCGGTTATCTCGGCGGCCCGCCGCTCTATACCGACAAGCGCGGCCATCCCCGTCTGCGCAGCCGCCATTTCGTCGCCGAGATCGGCCCTGTCGAACGCGACGAATGGCTGCTTTGCTTCCGCCAGGCTATGGACGAAACCATTCCCAGCCAGGCGCTGCGCGACCTCATCTGGACGCCGGTCGAACGGCTCGCCCATCACATGCAGAACAAGGAACAATCATGAGCCTGAACGCGCGTCTGGAGCCGGTGCTCTTCCTCTTCGCCGGCCTGTTCGGCCTTGCAGGCGTGGCTCTTGCCGCCCTTGCCGCCCATGGCGGCGGCGATGCGCATCTGGCCGCCTCGGCCTCCACCATGTGCCTTGCCCACGCCCCTGCCCTTCTGGCACTGGCGCTCGGTGCAGGCAAAATCAAAACCGCCTGGCTCGCCGGTTTGCTGATGATTGCGGGGACACTGCTGTTTGCGGGCGATCTCGTCACCCTCCGCTTCACCGGCTCCGGTCTGTTCCCATACGCAGCCCCGACCGGCGGCTGGGCGATGATGCTAGGCTGGCTGGCGGTTTCGGCGAGTGCGTTCTGGCGGGTTCGGGACTAGCCCCCTTCTCCCAACAGGGGAGAAGGTGCCCGGAGGGCGGATGAGGGGGCCACGGGTGCCATCCTCGCATCACGCCACAATCACTGTTCTCGCGACGATGCGATGAAAAAACTTGTCGAGCTTGTCTGACACTATCTCCCGTCGGTATCCGGAGCCCCCTCATCCGACCCTTCGGGCCACCTTCTCCCCCGTGGGGGAGAAGGGGAAGTCGGCGAACGCCTTTCCGTATCGAAACCTAACCAACCGTCTTCGGTATCCGTCCAAATCGCAAGAGATTGCCATGCGGATCATGGATATAGAATTCCTCCATATTCCACGCCCGCACTTCCATATCCGTCAGGCGTGGAACGCCCTTCGCATGATATTCCTCATGCAGCGCTGCAATGCGCCCGCCGCGCAGATAGACGGAGGTCTTTTCCGGCAGAGAGCGATCATCGGTTAGCCAGAAATGCAGCTCCATCTCATCGCGCCGGAGGATCAGATAGTCCGGCGCCTGATACACGATTTTGGCAAAGCCGAGCTGATCGCGATAAAAGGATAGCGTCTCCCCAATATCGAGTGACGGCAGAACTGGCAGAACCTCGATGCGATCGGGATCGCCGCTCATATGCCATCCACGACGTTGAAGCCCTCAAACACCGGCGGGCCCTTGTACATCTCCCTGCGCTCGCCAGCATTGCGATGCGCAGCACGGAAATTCTCCGACTTCGTCCAGTTCAGAAAATCCTCTTCGCTGCGCCAGAGMGTGTGGGAAGAAAATAGCGTATAGCCCTCCTCCGCATTGGCCTTGCCGCGCAGCAGGCGGAATTCGACGAAACCCGGAACCTCGGAGAGGCTCGAGTCGCGGTTGCGCCAGACAGCCTCGAAATCACCCTCGGCGCCGGCTGCAACCTTGAAACGGTTCATCGCGATATACATCAAAAACTCCCTACGCCTTTTTCTTGTCCGCCCGCTCAGCATAAAGCGGAAAGGCGACGATATTATTGCCCTTGGCAGCATCCGCGCCAATGGGTTTTGCGGCCTCTTCACCGGGCATGCGCGCTTCCCAGGCGGGAAACAGCACCACGTTCGGATAGCTGCGCTGACGCGCGGCATTCTCAAGGAAAATMTCGTAGAGCTCCGGCACCAGGCCATCGCCGCCGTGAGCGGCAAGCTTATGCAGGCCGATCATCGTAAACCCGTCAGGGCGTTCTTCAGTCATCGCGAATTGTCTCGTTCGTTCATCGTCTGCAGCGCACGCTCCAGGCTGGACTTGCTGCCGTTGCGCAATGGGATGAAGGCCTTGCTGAACTTCTTGCAGCCGGTCTTCACACGCAGGCAGGCATCGTGGCTGATACAGTCGATGGGGCAGAACACGCAGTCGACCGAGGGAAGCAATGTATCGATGCGCGAAACGGCTTCGCGAAGGCCGCCGTCATGATGGATGAGCTCGGCGCCGAAATTGCTGGCGATCTGGCGAAGATGCGCCACCTGGCAATCACGACCGCCGACATAGAGGAAACTGCGGCCATCCAGCTTGGAGCGTCCGGAGGAAGACTCCTTCGTCTCCTGATCGGCTTGAACACGGATCTCCCGGTTCGCCCCCTTCTTCGCCTTTCGAGCCATTTACCACCCGTTCGCTCGTTGATCGTCACACGATTCCTGCGTGTGCGAACGGCACCTTATTAAACTTGATTTTTAGAGTAAAGTATAAAGTTGATTATTTTTATCATATTATCTCGAGACCTCGACGTTCTGGGTAAATGACCAGGTCGATTTACCCCACTCCGACGGAAGCGGAGGAAAAGGTGCAGCTCGGCGCACGCCATCGAGAACAACCTTGTCCAACTCTGCAATACCCGAACTGCGGGAAACGGAGAGCGCGTCTACCCTGCCGGTACCGTTGATGGTCAAGCGGACGCTGACAGTTACTCCCTTCATTTTCTTATATTCTTCAGGCACGCGAACCGCACGACGAATACGCTTTTGGATCTTGCCGGGGTAGTTGGCTACGGCCGCACTTCCCATGCCGTCACCTCTACCTGCGGTGGTTGATGTACCATCGGTTTGTGGTGCATCCTGCCCCGTGCTGACGCCTTTCGTCGAGTCTTGGCGACTCGAACCTTCTCTTCCACCAGTAGGCCGAACGCTTTTTTGAGGCTGCTTCTTCTCGACGGCCTTTGGCTTTTCGATCTTCGGCTTCGGCGTCGGTACAGGCTTTTCTTCCGGCTCCGGCGAGACCTCAGCAGTCTCTATCGGCTTCACTTCTTCTGGCTGAACCTCTGTGGGTTGAACTTCGGTCGGCTGGACAGTGGCCGTTTCTGCCTGCAATGGCGCTACCGTCGGCATGTCATCCGGCAGAGGCTGTTCCGGCACTACAGTAGCCATTGGTTGAGCCACGAACGTGTCCGCAGGATTCTCGGAAACAAGAATTTCAGGTTCTGCGGCCACAACCGTTTCGGGCGAGACACGTGTGACTTCCTGTGCAGGCTGCACGGCCTCTACAGGTTCGGCGTCCATTGGCTGCGCTTGCTCGGATTGTGTTTCCGTAGGCTGGAGTTCGGCAGTTTGCCTAGTGGATTGAATCGTATCCGGCTCAACTTCTTCCGCGGCAATTTCATCAGGCTTGATTTCCAGATCAGGATCACCCGCCGATGTTTGGTCAAGATCGGAATCGCCGTACACAACGACGCTAACGGCCTCACCAGCATCTTCAATCGCCTCAAACGACGGCTCTGGAGCGAATATCGTAAGAGCAATCACCAGACCGGCATGAAAAAAGAACGAGCAAATACACGTCAGCGCCACCCGCCGCCGCACCGGCGACTTCTCGTCTTCCTGCTTTTCCACTGCCGCATCCATCGGCGGCGGGGTGACGGAAGAGGCCGATGCTGCTTCCGGATGATCGGGGAAAGAGGAGATCTGCGCGAAACGCGCATAATGGATCACCTGCTCGCCGGCCGGCTGGCGCTGCGCATTGCGCAGGTCGGATAGTTCGTGGCCGGGATGCATGCCGGGATTATTGTCATTCAGGCTATCGTCAGCGCTCGCCTCCTCGATGAGCACGCGTCTCGATCTGGACTTCGCTGAAATTGCCATTTTGCGCCTCGGACAGCCTGAATATGCGTGCCGGGTTTCCTCCCGGCCCGGTTTTGGCTTTCGACCTTGTCTTAGCCTTCGAAAGGAACCGAAATCTGCGAACGGGTCACGAGACCCTTCATGCATTCACCGGCAGCCGGTCCGTCGCAGACAGGCGTGTCGTTGATGAGGACGCGCGTGACCGTCTCGCACTTGACACCAGGCATATCGAACTGGCGCACGCGCTTCTTGCCCTGCGGCAGATCGCGGAAATCGAGCACGGTGATCCGGTCGACGGCATTCTTGTCGTTGAAGAAGGCGAGTTCGAAGGAGACCTTGTTGATCGGCGTCGCCAGATTGTTTTCGGCAACGAAGGTCATCATGCAACCCTTCTGCGAGGGCGTCAGCGCATTGAGCTCGACATCCAGTTTGGAGGCGGCAGCGGCATCCTGTGCATAGGCCTGCGCCCCCGAAATCGAAAACAGCACACCAGTCGCAAACGCAGCAAACCGACCCGTCATTATCGCCTCTCCACAGAGCAAATCGACCGCCGTCAAACGGCTCCAAAACAGCAGCATCAAAAACTTGACTGCTTTTGTCTTCAATTATTGCGTCTTTAAAAAACTATGAGTATGAGAGTCAAGATAAATGTCACCGGACCCGGGGTCTTGACCCCCGCAATCACGGAATAAGCCGACCGAAATGATGGTTGAAAAGCCAGATACCTTTAAGCTCGCACAGCTGCGCAACGAACCGGCAGTGGCCGAAATCCGTGTTCTCGAAAGCGGCGATCTTTTTGCCGGCACCAACGAGATCATGATTCGGCACGATGGCGTGATCTACCGCCTGAAGATCACCCGTCAGGGCAAACTCATTCTCAACAAGTAGCCTCAATAAGCAGGGTAGAACATGACCGAGCAGATCAGACCGGCACCATCCGAAATCCGCGCATTCCGCGCTGAAAATCCGAAGATGCGCGAGCGCGACATTGCCGCGCAGCTCAAGATTTCCGAGGCGGCCCTCGTTGCCGCCGAAGTCGGCATCAGTGCTATCAGTATCGATGCCAGCGCCGCAAAGCTCCTGGAGCGTGTCGCCGATCTCGGCGAAGTCATGGCGCTGTCGCGCAACGAAAGCGCCGTGCACGAGAAGATCGGCGTCTACGAAAACATCAAGGTCGGCGAGCACAACGCCATCGTGCTCGGCGAAAACATCGATCTGCGCGTCTTCCCGAGCCGCTGGGTCCACGCCTTTGCCGTCACCAAGAAGGATGGCGACGCCGAGCGCCTCAGCCTTCAGTATTTCGACAAGACCGGCAACGCCGTCCACAAGATCCATCTGCGCCCGGCATCAAACGTCGAAGCCTACCATCGCATCGTCGCCGAGTTGAAGCTCGATGACCAGGGCCAGGAACTCGTCGAGGCAGAAGCATCTTCCGCTTCTGACGAGGACGGCAATGTCAGCCGCGAAGAGCTGCGTGACAACTGGAGCAAGATGACCGACACGCATGAATTCTTCGGCATGCTGAAGCGCCTGAAGATCGGCCGCCAGGCCGCCGTGCGCACCGTCGGCGACGACTATGCCTGGAAGCTCGACAATACGGCGACGGCCGACATGATGCATGCTTCCGTCAAATCAGGCCTGCCGATCATGTGCTTCGTTGCCAATAACGGCATCGTGCAGATCCATGCCGGCCCGATCTTCAACGTCCAGCCGATGGGTCCGTGGATCAACATCCTCGACGAGACCTTCCACCTGCATCTGCGCCAGGACCACATTGCCGAGACCTGGGCCGTGCGCAAGCCGACCAAGGATGGCCATGTCACCTCGCTCGAAGCCTATGACGCCGAAGGCAACATGATCATCCAGTTCTTCGGCAAGCGGAAGGAAGGCTCCGACGAGAGTGGCGAATGGCGTGAGATCATGGAAAACCTGCCGCGGGCAACGAGCGTCGCCGCATAAGGATCGCAACGATGAAGATGCGTAACAACCTGCGCCGGATCCGTCTCTGGGAACTGGCCTTGACGGCGGCCGTCATGGCCCTGCCGCTGATCCCGGCGGCACCCGCTGGCGAGAGCTATGCTTTCGTCCGCGCCGCGCATGCCGAGGACAAGAAGCTCGACACCTCGCGGCTGGTTTCGGTCGGCGGCGACGTCACCGAGGTTATCTACGCGCTCGGCGAGGAAAGCAGGCTGATCGCCCGCGATACGACGAGCACGTATCCGGAAGCCGCCTTGAAGCTGCCCGACGTCGGCTACATGCGCGCGCTTTCGCCGGAAGGCATTCTCGCCATGAACCCGACGGCGATCATCGCCGTCGAGGGCTCAGGCCCGCAGGAAGCGCTGAACGTTCTGAAGAACGCCAGCGTGCCCTTCGAGACCGTTCCGAACGCCTATACGCGCGACGGCATCATCGCCAAGATCGATCGCGTCGGCACGCTCCTGAACGTTCAGGATAAGGCTAAGGCGCTTGAAGAAAAGGTCGGCGCCGATCTCGACGCCGCCGTCACTGATGCCGGAAAGCGCCCCGAGGCGGAGCGCAAGCGCGTTCTTTTCGTCCTCAGCGCCCAGAACGGCCGCATCATGGCTTCGGGCACCGGCACCGCTGCTGACGGCATCATCAAGCTTGCCGGCGCCATCAACGCTGTCGGCGAATTCCCCGGCTACAAGCCGCTCACCGATGAGGCGATCATCAGCGCCAAGCCCGACGTGATCCTGATGATGAACCGCGGCGACGGTGCCGGCACCAAGAACGAGGATCTGCTCGCCCAGCCATCGATCGCGCTGACGCCGGCCGGCGAAAAAAAGGCGATCATCCGCATGGACGGCATGCATCTGCTGGGCTTTGGCCCGCGCACGGCAAGCGCCGTTCGCGAGCTCAACACGGCGATCTACGGGGGCTGACGATGGCCGTTCCGGAAGCCATGATGGAAAACAGGCGATCCTTCCCTGTGACATTCCGCAGAAGCAGGCAGGCGGGCGACAGAACCAACCTCGCCCTGCTGGGTATCACCTTTCTCATCTTGGCTTCCGTCTTCGCCCTGCTCTTTTCCATCACGACAGGGGCATCGGACGCTTCCATTCTCGATGTCATGAGAAATATGACGGGCTCCGAAACGGCACTCAGCGCGCGTGACCGGATCATCATCTTCGATATCCGCCTGCCCCGCGCCATCCTCGGCTTCCTGATCGGCGGATCGCTCGCCGTCTCCGGCGCGGTCATGCAGGGCCTGTTCCGCAACCCGCTGGCCGATCCCGGCCTTGTCGGCGTCTCCTCCGGGGCTGCTCTCGGCGCTGTCGTCATGATCGTGCTCGGCGGTACGATCGCGGCACCGTTTTACCTTGCGCTCGGCATTTACGCCCTTCCGCTAGCAGCCTTCGGCGGCGGCCTCGCCACCACCCTGCTGCTCTACCGGGTCGCCACCAGCAACGGCCAGACCTCTGTCGCCACCATGCTGCTCGCCGGCATCGCGCTCGGGGCCTTGGCCGGCGCGCTGACGGGCGTGCTGATCTACATGGCAAACGACCAGCAGCTGCGCGATCTCACCTTCTGGGGCATGGGCTCGCTTGCCGGCGCCACCTGGGTCAAGATCGCTGCCGCCGGCCCCATCATCCTCCTGTCCTTCATCGCGCTCCCCTTCATGGCACGCGGCCTGAACGCCATCACGCTCGGCGAGGCCGCAGCCTTTCACATGGGCGTACCCGTCCAGCGGCTGAAGAATATCGCCATCGTCACCGTTGCCGCCGCAACCGGTGCTTCGGTTGCCGTCAGCGGCGGCATCGGTTTCGTCGGCATTGTCGTGCCGCATATCCTGCGCATGGTGATCGGCCCCGACCATCGTTTCCTGTTGCCGGCCTCCGCCCTGCTCGGAGGCTCGTTGCTGATTTTCGCGGATGTGCTCGCCCGCACCATCGTCGCACCGGCCGAACTGCCGATCGGTATCATCACGGCAGCCGTCGGCGGCCCGTTTTTCCTCTGGATCCTGTTGCGGCAGCGCTCGCGCCTTGCCCTTTGAGTTATGTCGATGATCAAAGTTTCCGACGTCAGCGTATCCCTTTCCGGCAAGACCATCGTGCGCGACGTCGCCTTCGCGGCAAACGCCGGTGAACTGACCGCGATTGCCGGCCCCAACGGCTCCGGCAAGACGACGACGATGAAAGCTGTTTCCGGCGAACTGATCTATAACGGCTCGGTTCGTCTGAACGGCGAAGAAGTGCGCACCCTCAAGCCATGGCAGCTCGCCATTGTTCGCGGAGTCCTGCCGCAGGCAAGCGCCATTTCGTTCCCGTTCACGGTGCGCGAGATCGTCCGTATGGGCCTGACCTCGGGCCTCAACCTTCGCCCGGATCAGGCCGACGAGACCGCCGCCAAAGCCCTTGCCGCTGTCGATCTGACAGGCTTCGAAGCCCGTTTCTATCAGGAACTGTCAGGCGGCGAGCAGCAGCGCGTGCAGCTCGCCCGCGTTCTCTGCCAGATCGCTGAACCTGTTGTCGACGGCAGGCCCTGCTGGCTGCTGCTCGACGAGCCCGTCTCCAGCCTCGACATTAGTCATCAACTGACGATCATGAGGCTGGCGCGCAGTTTCTGCGAACGCGGCGGCGGCGTAATCGCCGTCATGCACGATTTGAACCTCACGGCGCTCTTCGCCGACAGGATCGTGCTGATGAAATCCGGCCGGCTGGCGGCCGCCGGCAATGTGCGTGAGGTACTGACGGACGAAACCATGCAGTCCGTCTTCGGCTGCCCGTTGCGCGTCAATCAGGTCCCTGTCGATGGCACGCCTTTTGTGCTGGCGCACAGCGCGCTTCCCGCCAGCTGAGGAACCTTTCCGGCCCAACTGCGTTGTCCGCAATGATTTGGGTCAAAGCCGGGCGCTCTCTTCCGTGCCACTGATGGTGCTGACCCCGTATGAAACCGGGCGGCGCTTAGCCGCGCCCAGCTATGGAGACAATCATGGCCTATTCTTTCTTCCAGTCCAGCCGCAGCCGCCGTAACGGCGCTCTCCACAATCTCGAAGCCAGTGTCGAGGACCAGATCGAAGCCCTGCGCGAAGAGCTCGCCGAACTGACGCATGTTCTCGGCAAGACCTCCCGCCATCAGGGTGAAAAGCTCCGCTCGCAGGCATCCGCAAGCTACGAAGACATCCTCGGCCGCAGCGAGGACCTGCTGAAAGAGCTCCAGGAAAGTTACCTGCGCGGCGCCGGCGAAGTACGAAACACCGTGCGTCGTCACCCGCTGGCAACGGTCGGTGCGGCTGCCGCCTTCGGCCTGCTCGTCGCCATGCTCGCCCGCCGCTAGAGTATTTCCGCTTTTCTCTGAAAACGGAACCATTCTATCTGTTTGTTTTAGCGCAATTCCGGACGCAAAACCGCTACGCACTTTTGCTGGAATTGATTTAGGAGGCTCGATGCTCTTCCCAATCCTGAGCCTGCTCGTCGGCACGAGCGTTCACCGCACGGTGGAACGCACCAAGCGCAACGGCATCTTCATCGCCGTTGCGTTGCTTTTTCTGCTGACCGCCTATGCGCTTGGCGTGACCGCAGGCGCCATCTGGCTGGCAGGCATTTACGGGCCGGTCGGCGCCTCGCTTTTCCTGGCGGCCTGCGCGCTGCTGATCGCGATCATCGTCTTGGTCATCATGGCGATCATGAATCGCCAGGAAGCCCGCCGCGCCCGCGAACGTCGCGCAGCGATGGAATCCCTGGCAACCGTCGGCATCGGCCTTATCCGCTCTCAGCCGCTACTGACGGCGGGTATCGTCGCGGCTCTTGTCGCGTCCAATCTGATCGGCCCGAAGCGGCACGACTAATCCATCATTTCTTTCAGGGTGATTGCCGCGAAAACAGAGCGCGTCCAGGTTTTTTGGGCGCGCTATCTGTTTGTAGCATCATGTTGAAATCGGCCAGCCATCTTACCGCATAAAAAAGCCGGCGCCCGATAGGGCAGCCGGCCATCCTTCCTCCCAGGAAACATTTTGATCAGAAGGCAAAGGCCTTCGACGTCAACGGCGCCGATGTGGCATCGGGGCCGAAATCCGCCTCGCCTGATATCTGCAGGAGATCCTGTAGACGCTGGCGCGCGCGGTTCACGCGGCTCTTGATGGTGCCAACGGCGCAGCCGCAGATTTCCGCCGCTTCCTCATAAGAGAAGCCCGACGCGCCAACGAGAATGATCGCTTCGCGCTGGTCCGGTGGCAGCTGGTCCAGCGCCTTCTTGAAGTCCTGCAGGTCGAGCGCGCCGTATTGGGACGGGTGCGTCGCCATGGATTCGGTAAACAAACCATCACTGTCCTGCACCTCACGGCCGCTCTTGCGCATCTGGCTGTAAAGCTCGTTGCGCAGGATCGTGAAGAGCCAGGCCTTCATGTTGGTGCCCATCTCGAAATGGTCCTGCTTGGCCCAGGCTTTCATGATGGTGTCCTGGACCAGATCGTCGGCGCGGTCGTGTCGGCCGATCAGGGATATTGCAAAGGCGCGAAGACTTGGCAGGGCCGCCAGGAGTTCGCGCTTGAAGCTCGGTTGCGCTTTTTCCATGCGGGTATTCCTATTCGGCCATCTTTGCGGCAGCCATGAGTTCGGCTCGGTCGAGTTTTTCCAGCAGGTCCAGGAAGCGATCGGGAATAGCTTCCTCATGAGCGGCAGCATAGAGCGATCGCAGCCTGACGCCGATCTGATTGTTCGGGTCCAGTATATCGCTCGCCCGCACTTCCAGCTGGCGCACGTCCGGTGCTTCTGTCTTTTGTGTTGTCATCAAATGATCACTTCTTGCCTGTTGTCTCGGGATGAAAGGCAATGTCTTCTGCAAAAGCTAAATGGAACGGACATCAGATCGATCAAGCCGGTTCTTTCAAACCGTTGATGCTGCAAATCCATTCCGTTCACATGGTTCAAAACGTGACGCCCTTCGTTTGTCGGCTAGGATAATGCGACGCTGTAAAAAAAGTTCCTCACCTTGCGGAACTTTTTTATGAAGATCGCGTTTTCAGGTCATTGCAGCAGCCATTTACCGGCCTGTAGACGGGAGTTTTTAATGACACTTTCCACTCGAATTGCGCCGCACCTTCCTTATCTGCGTCGTTATTCCCGCGCGCTTACCGGCACCCAGACATCGGGCGATGCTTATGTCGCCGCCGTCCTGGAGGCGATCATCGCCGACCTGTCCATATTCCCGGATACCGCGAATGACCGCGTCGCACTCTACAAACTGTTCACGCAATTATTTGGTTCCACTGCAGTCGAGATTCCTGAACCGTCCTCTCCCTATGCTTGGGAACAGCGCGCGACGCTAAACCTTTCAAAGGTCTCGCCGCTCGCTAGGCAGGCTTTCCTGCTTGCCTCGGTCGAGAATTTCCGCGTCTCGGAAATCGGCGAGATTCTCGAGATCACCGAACAGGAAACCATGCAACTGCTCGACAAGGCGTCGCATGAGATTTCGCGCCAGGTGGCCACGGATATCATGATCATCGAAGACGAACCGCTGATCGCCATGGATATCGAGCAGATGGTCGAAAGCCTCGGCCACCGGGTCACCGGCATCGCCCGCACCCATACGGAAGCCGTCGCGCTCTACAACAAGACGAAGCCGAGCATGGTGCTGGCCGATATCCAGCTTGCCGACGGCAGCTCGGGCATCGACGCTGTCAACGATATCCTGAAGACATCGAGCGTTCCCGTCATCTTCATCACCGCCTTCCCGGAGAGATTGCTGACCGGAGAACGGCCGGAGCCCACCTTCCTCGTGACCAAGCCCTTCAACCCCGACATGGTCAAGGCCCTCATCAGCCAGGCGCTTTTCTTCAACGAAACGACCCGTGTGGCGGCCTGAAACGTGAAATTCAGCCGCGCCGGAACCATTCCGGTAGCAATGCGTTCCGGCTCTGCCGGAGCGTATTCGGGGTTTTAACGGTTTTTGCAGCGCTTGCTTTTAGAATGAACGGCAGTTTTGTCGGGAGGGGTAGCATCCCTCCCTGTGTTCTGATGGACTGAGGAAAGGCGGCCGAGTGAATACGACTGGACCACAGTCCGGAACGCCTTTCACCACTGAAGGCAAAGCGGCCATGATGGAGCGCGCGCTCGCCAGCGCCGCTATCTCGGTCCTGTATCAGGATGCGGGCCTTGCCATGATCTATGCCGAGAATCTTCTTCCCTATTTCAAGAAGCGTTTTGTCACCGGTGGTGATGACGGTTCGCTGTTTGGCGAAGCACATGGCAAATCCCTTGCCGCCATGAAGCACAGGGTGCTTGAAACCGGCGCCTCCAGCAGTGCCGAGGTCGATGTTGCAATCGATGGCGAAGTCAGGACATTCGAACTGAAAGTTCAACGTACCGGCGCGCGCAACAACTACGGCCTGCTCTCCGTCATCTCGGAGATTACCGAAAGTCGGCATCGCGAAAAGGTGCTGAAATCGCTGCTGCGCGAGCTTTCCCACCGCTCCAAGAACCTGCTTGCCATCATCCAGGGCATCGCCACCCAGACGGCCCGGAACACGATTTCGCTTGATAGCTTTCTTGTAAAGTTCCGCGGCCGTCTGCAATCGCTCTCCAATTCGCAGGATCTGATCACCGATTCCAGCTGGCGCGGTGCCTTCCTGTTCGAGCTCGCCGGAAAGCAGTTCGCCCCCTACTGGCCGGAAACATCAGGTTCCATGCCGATCTTTGGCATCAACGCCCATCTGACGCCGAACGCCGCCGTGCATGTCGGCCTGGCGCTACATGAACTGATCGTCAATTCCGCCTCTTATGGCGCAATCGCCAGCGGGGCGACGTCCGTCACGCTGAACTGCCGGGATGCTGACATCGCCGGTCGCCGGGCGATCGAGCTCACCTGGGTGGAAGTGCTTCCAAACAGCGCCGATGTGCACGAATTCAGCGAGAACAGCTTCGGCCGCACGGTGCTGGAGCGTGTCGTGCCCTCCTCCGTCAATGGCAAGGCCGAACTGACGTTGGTGCCCGGCCGCATTGAATATCACCTGACTGTTCCGGAGACGGAATTCGAAATCCTCAAAAGCACCTGAGACGTTTTATCTTCACGCAATTCCGGGCGCAAAACCGCTGCGCACCTTGCTGCAATTGCCTGCCTGCTAAATTGTTGGAGCCTGAACGGAGAACAGCCGGTGCGAGGGCGGCGCACCGGCTGTCTCCACTCACCGGGAGGGGACCGTGAGTTCGTCCGAATGATGGGTTGGGGGCGCGCATGTTGGGTCGATGCGGTCATCATCCGGATATCGCATTAACTACGCGCGTTAACTTTGGTTCCGCACGATTGGAAATAAATTGGACTTTTATCAATTTTTTTTCGCGGGCCGAAATCCGAGTGCCGCTTCGGTCCGTCCAATTGAAAGGCAGAGATTGCCCAAAGAATTACCACAGCGAATAAAATCAATCAGTTAGGAGAAGGAAACGAGTGAAAATTGCCAAAATTTTACCGTTTGATAAATTTTTGAACCTGAGTTACGATTCCCTCACTGGCCGTTACCAATAAAGAGGGAACTTCAATGGAACGTCTGGAAACTGGGATTCGTGCCGGCCGGCTTGCTTCCGCCGAGTACGAGGCTAATTTTTCCGATCTTCACCCGCGCCTCGACAATCACGAAGCGCTGGTCGCCTCCGACCGCTGTTATTTCTGTTACGACGCGCCGTGCATGACGGCCTGTCCCACCTCCATCGATATTCCGCTCTTCATCCGCCAGATTTCGACCGGTAATCCGATCGGCTCGGCCAAGACGATCTTCGATCAGAATATCCTCGGCGGCATGTGCGCCCGCGTCTGTCCCACCGAAGAACTCTGCGAGCAGGCCTGTGTGCGCAACACGGCCGAAGAGCGCCCCGTCGAGATTGGCCGCCTGCAGCGCTACGCGACGGATGCGGCAATGAGTGCCGGCAAGCAATTCTACCGACGGGCAGAGCCGACAGGCAAGAAGATCGCCGTCGTCGGCGCAGGCCCCGCCGGTCTCGCGGCTGCCCACCGCCTCGCCGTCAAGGGCAACGAAGTCGTGATTTACGATGCCAAGCCGAAGTCGGGCGGCCTCAACGAGTACGGCATTGCCACCTACAAGACGGTCGACGACTTCGCGCAGAAAGAGGTCGACTATGTCCTCTCCATCGGCGGCATCGAGGTAAAGCACGGTGAGCAGCTCGGCCGCGATTTCTCGCTTGCCGATCTCCAGGGCCAGTATGACGCCGTCTTCCTCGGCCTCGGCCTTGCCGGCGTCAATGCACTGCGCGTCGACAACGAAAACCTTCCTGGTGTCGATGACGCCGTCGATTTCATCGCGGCCCTGCGTCAGGCAGACAACAAGGGCGAGATCGCCATCGGCCGCCGCGTCGTCGTTCTCGGTGGCGGTATGACGGCAATCGACGCTGCCGTGCAGGCAAAGCTGCTTGGCGCGGAAGAGGTGACGATCTGCTACCGCCGCGGCAAGGAGCACATGAACGCTTCCGAATTCGAGCAGGATCTTGCCACCTCGAAAGGTGTCATCATCCGCCATTGGCTGGCGCCGAAATCCATCCTTTCTCAGGATGGCAAGGTCGCGGCGATCGAGGTGGAATATACCAGCCTCGTCGACGGCCGCCTCGCCGGCACGGGCGAGACTGGTGTGATCGCCACCGACCAGATCTTCAAGGCGATCGGCCAGACCTTCGAAGCTTCAGGCATTGGCGCCTTGCGCACGGAAACCGGCCGCATCTCCGTCGACGCTGAAGGACGCACATCGATTGATGGCGTCTGGGCCGGCGGTGACTGCGTCTTCGGCGGTGACGACCTTACGGTTTCTGCCGTCGCCCACGGCCGCGATGCGGCCGAATCCATTCACCGCACCCTGTCTGCCGCAGCCGCTCCGGCTGTCGCGGTCGCTTGAAGGGGAGAATGAACAATGGCTGATCTCCGCAATGATTTCGTCGGCATCAAGTCCCCGAACCCTTTCTGGCTCGCCTCCGCGCCGCCGACCGACAAGGCCTACAATGTCGAGCGTGCCTTCAAGGCCGGCTGGGGTGGTGTCGTCTGGAAGACGCTCGGCGAGGAAGGCCCGCCTGTCGTCAACGTCAACGGCCCGCGTTATGGCGCGATCTGGGGCGCAGACCGCCGCCTGCTCGGCCTGAACAATATCGAGCTCATCACCGACCGCGACCTGCAGACCAATCTGCGGGAAATGAAGCAGGTCAAGATGAACTGGCCTGACCGGGCGCTCATCGCCTCGATCATGGTGCCCTGCGAGGAGCAGGCCTGGAAGGCCATCCTGCCGCTGGTGGAAGAGGCCGAGGCAGACGGCATCGAACTGAACTTCGGCTGTCCGCACGGCATGTCCGAGCGCGGCATGGGCTCGGCGGTYGGCCAGGTGCCGGAATATATCGAAATGGTCGTGCGCTGGTGCAAGCAGTACACCCGCATGCCCGTCATCACCAAGCTGACGCCCAATATCACCGATGTCCGCCGCCCCGCCCGTGCAGCAAAAGCCGGCGGCACGGATGCCGTCTCGCTGATCAATACGATTAACTCCATCGTGTCCGTCGATCTCGACAATTTCGCGCCGAACCCGACCGTCGGCGGCAAGGGCAGCCACGGCGGCTATTGCGGCCCGGCGGTCAAGCCGATCGCGCTGAACATGGTCGCCGAGATCGCCCGCGATCCGGAAACCTACGGCCTGCCGATCTCAGGCATCGGCGGCATCACCACCTGGCGCGATGCGGCTGAATTCCTGGTCCTCGGCGCCGGCAATGTTCAGGTCTGCACCGCAGCCATGACCTACGGTTTCAAGATCGTCCAGGAGATGATCACCGGCCTCTCCGACTGGATGGACGAAAAGGGCCACAAGACCCTCGACGACATTACCGGCCGCGCCGTGCCCAACGTCACCGACTGGCAGTACCTCAACCTCAACTACATCGCCAAGGCGAAGATCGATCAGGACGCCTGCATCAAATGCGGCCGCTGCTACATCGCCTGCGAGGACACTTCGCACCAGGCGATCACCAACTTCGTGGATGGCGTTCGGCATTTCGAAGTGATGGACGAGGAATGCGTCGGCTGCAATCTCTGCGTCAGCGTTTGCCCGGTCGAAAACTGCATCACCATGGAGCAGCTTCCCGCCGGCTCTCTGGATAAGCGCACCGGCAAGGTGGTCGAGCCCGCCTACGCCAACTGGACGACGCATCCGAACAACCCGATGGCGCGCCAGGCTGCGGAGTAGGACCTCCGAAAAGCCTGATGAAAAAGCCGCCCGTCCACGGCGGCTTTTTCTTTATCCGTCGATCCTCAAAGCCCGAAAGACTTCCTGTAGGCGCTGGGGCTCGTGCCGAGCCGCCGGCGGAAATGGTGGCGCATCGTCGCCAACGTGCCGAAGCCGCAGGCGACAGCGATATCGTCGAGTGAGACGGCGAGCTCCTTTTCCAGCAGGTCGCGGGCATGCCGCAACCGCTCCTTCAGCAGCCACTCGCCTACGCTGTCACCCGTCGTCGCCTCGAAGCGGCGCTGGAAGGTACGCATGCTCATGCCTGCCTTGCCTGCGAGCAGGCTGATCGGCTGCTCCTCGGAAAGCCGACCACGCATCCATTCGATCAATGGCCCGAGACGAATGCCTTCGCGCTCTTCCGGCACGGGGGCCGCGATAAATTGCGCCTGCCCGCCCTCGCGATGCGGCGGAACGACGAGACGTCGCGCCACGCTGTTGGCGGCGTCGGGGCCGAAATCGCCGCGCACCACATGCAGGCAAAGGTCGATGCCGGCCGCACTGCCTGCCGCCGTCAAAATGCTGCCCTCGTCCATGTAGAGCACGTCGGCATCGAGCGCGATGTCGGGGTAACGCGCAGCGATCGAGGCGACATAGCGCCAGTGTGTCGTTGCCCGCCGCCCGGCAAGCAGACCGGCGGCGGCAAGCACGGCCACACCCGAGCAGAGCGACATGATCCGCGCGCCTCGTTGGTGCGCAGCCTGCAAGGCGGCGATTAGGGGCTCCGGCACCGCCGCATCGATCGATCGCCATCCCGGTGCGATGATGAGATCGGCCTCGTCGAGCAGTTCAAGCCCGTTGTCGACGGCGACCGTGAGCCCGCCGGCCGCACGCAGCGGACCCGGCTCGATGCCGGCGACCGAGAAACGATACCAGCCCTCGCCCATCTCCGGCCGGGACAGGCCGAAGACCTCATAGGCGATACCGAATTCAAAGGTGCAGAGCCCGTCATAGGCAAGCGCCACGACATGCGGCCCCTGCGTTTTATGCATATCCGCTTTTGGCATGATCTTTACGCTATCGGTCATGATGGCCAATTTCGCCAATCACTATCATCAGCAATGATCAGCTGCAACCAAGCCAAGACCAGAACCAACAAAGGACCAGATTATGCCGAGCCCCGTTTCTGAAATCCCCGCCGCAGCATCTGAGGCTGCCGCCGAACACTTCGCCCGCAAGCTCGCCTTCGAAACCGACTGCTCGGATGTGAACGCCGCGTTCGCCTCCGGCAAGGTCGATTTCGTGCTGCTCGACGTGCGCTCGCCGACGCTCTTCAACCTCTCGCATATACCAGGCGCCCTCAACCTGCCGCACGGCAAGATGACCGCGCACCGCATGTCCGAATGGCCTGCCGATACGCTGTTCGTTGTCTATTGCGCCGGCCCGCATTGCAACGGCGCGGACAAGGCGGCATTGCGCCTCTCCCGCCTCGGCCTGTCCGTCAAGCTGATGATCGGTGGCCTGACCGGCTGGGCGGATGAAGGTTTTGCTTTTGRAGGCGTCGCAAGCGCTGCCGCCTGATCTCAACTCCCTTCTCCCCGGCGAAGAGAAAGGCTTCATCCTCTTCCGGCCAAGCTTTTCAGGGCGTCGGTCGATATGAGGCCATACACACCAGTCGTGGTCGGCTGCCCCAGAGAAACTGGATTGCCAATATCGCGGAAATCCATGTTTTTCTGAGGGTTTCTCTGGAAAAAAAGCGATGCTGCCGTATATCGCTATACTCGTCGTCGTTGTGGACGGCGCTGGAAGCTATTTCGTTTTGGAACACGGTCAGCATGTCACTTCGCAGTGCCCTTCGCGTACAAACAGCAGACCGCCATGCCGAGGTGGACGCCCTCTTCGGCAAGTTCAACCTCTCCGACACCCGCGACTATAAAACCTTCCTGCGTGCCCATGCTCGTGCTGTTCCTTCGGTCGAAGCTGCCCTTGAGCAGGCCGGCATCACGACGCTCTTGCCGGACTGGCCGGTGCGCCGTCGCGCATCGCTTCTTCTCGCCGATATGGCCGCCCTGAACGAGCCACCACCGCCACTCCTGCCGCAGCCCGCGCTTGCCGACGAAGCCTCGCTCTGGGGTGCAGTCTATGTGCTTGAAGGATCCAAGCTTGGCGGCGCCCTGCTCGCAAAAGCCGTGCCCAATCACCTGCCGGGCAGCTATCTCGGCCCGCAAGGTCCGAAGGGCTCGATGCGCGCCTTCATGGAACGTCTTGATACCAGCGGCATTGACGATATTGCAGGCGCCGTTGCGGCTGCGCGCAATGTCTTCGGCCTGTTCCTGAAGGCGGCGCAGCTTGAACTGGAAGCCGTCTGATGAGCGATGCCGACGCCCCCATTGATCTGACCAATTGCGACCGGGAGCCGATCCATCAGCTTGGTTCCGTCCAGCCTTTCGGTTTCCTGCTTGCCGTCTCCTCGGACTGGATCGTTACCCGCGCCTCGGCCAATCTTTCGGAATTCCTTGATATCGCCCATACTGATGCCGTCGGCCGGCCCATTTCGTCGCTGATTACGCCGGAAGCGCTGCATACGCTCCGCAACAAGCTCGCCACCTTGCGCGGTCCGGACATTGTCGAACGCATTTTCGATATCGCGCTGACGGCGGCGCAGGCACGCTTCGACGTGGCGGTGCATGTCTGCAACGGTCAGATCATCATCGAGGGCGAACGTGCCGACGGAGGCAGATCCAGCGCGCCTTCGCTCTCCACGCGCAGCATGATGTCGCGTCTGGACCACACGGAAACCCTGGAAGCCTTCTTCCGGGAAGGCGCGAGACAGGCCCGCGCCTTGACCGGTTTCGACCGTGTGATGGTCTATCGCTTCGACGACAGCGGCTCCGGCGAGGTCGTGGCCGAAGCTGCCCGGCCGGGCATCGGCTCCTTCCTCGGCCTGCATTATCCCGCATCCGACATTCCAGTTCAGGCCCGAGCGCTCTATTTGCGCAACCTCTTCCGCATCATCGCCGATATTGATGCGACACCTGTGCCGATCCTGCCGCAAGTCGACGAGCACGGCCGCCCGCTTGATCTTTCCATGTCCGTGCTGCGCTCGGTTTCGCCGATACATATCGAATATCTGAAGAACATGGGCGTCGGCGCCTCGCTCTCGATCTCCATCGTTGTCGATGGCAGGCTCTGGGGCCTCTTTGCCTGCCACCATTACAGCGCCCGCCTGCCCTCGGCCGAAAGCCGCTCCACGGCAGAACTTTTCGGGCAGATGTTTGCTTCCCGCCTCGAAAGCCGCGAACGGCGCCTGGCGCTCGATTACGAAACCAAGGCGCGCCGCATCGCCGACCGGCTGCTGACCTCCGTTGCCGACAATGCGAGCCTGCTTGATGATCCGACATGGCTGATCGACGCGCTGGCAGATGCCATCCCCGCCGATGGTATCGGCGTCTGGATCAACGGGCGGCGGGCGATTGCAGGTCTCGGCCCGGATGAGAAGAGCTTTGCCGCCCTCATCCGTCACCTTAATCGTAATGCCGCCGGCCGGGTTTTTGCGGTCGATCGCCTTGCAGAAACCTATCCCGACATCGAAATCGATGATGCCGTGGCTGGCATGCTCGCCATTCCGATCTCCCGTTCGCCGCGCGATTATGTCGTGCTGTTCCGACAGGAAATCGTGCGCACCGTGCGCTGGGCCGGCGATCCGCAGAAGCCCGTGGATTATGGCCCGAACGGCCCGCGGCTCACCCCGCGCAAGAGTTTCGAAGCCTGGTCCGAGCTGGTGCGCGGCCGCTCCCTGCCCTTCACCGAAGCGGAGCGTCGCGTTGCAGAAACCATCCGTGTCACGCTGATCGAAGTGGTGCTGCGCCTGACGGATGAGGCCAGCATGGCGCGCCAGCTCGCCAACGAACGGCAGGAACTGCTGATCGCCGAGCTGAACCATCGCGTTCGCAACATCCTCGGCCTGATCGGCGGGCTCATCCGCCAGTCGCAATCGACCTCGATCGGCCTCCCGGATTATGTCCGCCAGCTCGAAGGCCGCGTCCAGTCGCTCTCCCGAGCGCACGATCAGATCACCCGCGATCACTGGGCACCCGCTTCGTTGCGGCAATTGCTTATGGCCGAAGCCGCCGCCTATCTCGGCAAAAATGCCCAGCGCATCCGAATGACCGGCGAGGATGTGCTGCTGGAGCCACAGGCCTTTTCAACCACGGCCCTGGTCTTCCATGAGCTGGTGACGAACAGCGCCAAATATGGGAGCCTTTCTGGATCCGGTTTTGTCGAACTCGGCTGGATGAGAGACGAAGAAGGCAATCTCCACATCGGCTGGCGCGAAAAGGACGGCCCCCCGGTATCGGAACCCACCCGGCATGGCTTCGGCTCGACGATCATTCGCCGCTCCATACCCTACGATCTTGGTGGCAAGGCCGAAGTCCGCTACATCAACGAAGGGCTGGAAGCCGATTTCTGGATTCCGGCCAAGAACGTGAATGCGGCAAACCCGGGGAGCGAACGCCTCGCTCCGACATCGGTCACAACGACAGAACGCAAGGTCATCGGCTCAAACAACGAACCCCTTGCCGGCCTCAATGTGCTTCTGGTGGAAAACAACCTGATCATCGCCATGGATGGCGAAGACATCCTGCGCCGTTTGGGCGCGGAGGTCGCAACGGCGCCAAGTGTTGCCGAAGCGATGGAATTCCTGGCCGACCAGTCCTTCGATCTCGCCCTTCTCGATGTGAATCTCGGTGACGAAACCAGCTTTGCCATCGCCGACCGGCTGGCCGCCGGCAACGTGCCCTTCGTCTTCGCCACCGGCTATGGCGAGGGGATAGCCCAGGCTCACAGCCATTCGGATGCACCGGTCCTGCAGAAGCCCTACACGATCGAAGGCGTGACAGACATTCTTGTCCGCGTGGCGCTTCCAGGCAAGCCTTAGGCGATGATCCGGCTCCGGATCAATCCGGCCGCAATCCGCCGATGAAGAGCCGTTCCAGGAAGCGGGCCGCATCTTCGAAGCGCCCGTCACCTGAATGTTCTTCACCCAGCACGGCCCGGACCTGCACATCGAAATCGGCATAGTGCTGCGTCGTCGACCAGATCGAGAAGATCAGATGATAGGGATCGCAGGGGGCGATCTTGCCGCTTTTCGTCCAGGTGCGGATGACAGCCGCCTTTTCGTCGACCAGCTCTTTCAGCGGTCCCTTCAGCATATCGAGAACGTGTGGCGCGCCCTGCAACATCTCGTTGGCAAACAGCCGGCTCTCCCGGGGAAAATCGCGCGCCATCTCGAGCTTGCGGCGGATATAGCTGCGGATCTCCGATTCCGGATTTCCCTCCGCATCGAAGGCCCGCAGCGGCTCGAGCCAGTTATAGAGGACGCGGTCGATCAGCGCGCGATGCATGGCTTCCTTGGTGCGGAAATAATAGAGCAGGTTCGGCTTCGACATGCCGGCGACCTCGGCGATCTGGTCGATGGTCGAGCCGCGGAAGCCGCTAACCGAAAACACATCCAGCGCCGCTTCCAGGATCAGCTCTTCCTTCTCTTCCTGGATTCGGGTCCGGCGAAGTGTCTTCGCCGCTCTCGGAATGGCCATTCGCTCTTTTCCCCTTGAAATTCAACTCCTTCGCTCAAGATTGGAAGAGCAGCCTCTCCTGCCGCTTAAATGGGCAACTGCCTGCCTTTTTGCCCATATTTTGTCTGTATTTTTCGTGATTTTCGTCTTGAGCGCCGCGATGGAAGTTGTAATGTTTACCAATCGGTCAAATTATCTGCCAGATAAAAAACAAAGGCAACTGGCGATTTTCCGGCGCTGACGAAACAAGCGGCAGCAGTAGGAATTTGACCACGGGAACAAGGCGGGCGTGCACCTTGCATGACTGCCGTAAAACAGGTGAGGATTTTCAGTATGGTGGCAGCGCCAGGCGAAAACATGCGCGTCAACGGGGACCGTCTTTGGGACAGTCTCATGGACATGGCGAAGATCGGCCCGGGAATTGCCGGCGGCAACAACCGCCAGACACTGACGGACTCGGATGCCGAAGGCCGCAGCCTCTTCAGGACATGGTGCGAAGACGCCGGCATGACGCTTGGCGTCGACAAGATGGGCACCATGTTTGCGACCCGCCCCGGCACCGATCCCGACGCTCTCCCCGTCTATGTCGGCTCGCATCTCGACACCCAGCCGACCGGCGGCAAATATGATGGCGTGCTCGGCGTGCTCGGCGCCCTCGAAATCGTCAGAACCATGAACGACCTCGGCATCAGGAYGAAGCATCCTGTTGTCGTGACCAACTGGACCAACGAGGAAGGCGCGCGTTTCGCTCCGGCAATGCTGGCATCAGGCGTCTTCGCCGGCGCGCACAGCCTGGACTTCGCCTATAACCGCAAAGACCCCGAAGGCAACCTGTTCGGCGACGAGTTGAAGCGCATCGGCTGGGTCGGCGACGAGGAAGTCGGCGCCCGCGAGATGCACGCCTATTTCGAATATCACATCGAACAAGGCCCGATCCTCGAAGCCGAGAACAAGCAGATCGGCGTCGTCACCCACTGTCAGGGCCTCTGGTGGTTGGAATTCACGCTGACCGGCAAGGAGGCCCATACAGGCTCGACGCCGATGAACATGCGCGTCAATGCCGGTCTTGCCATGTCGCGCATCCTGGAGATGGTCCAGGGCGTGGCGATGGGCGAACAGCCGGGCGCCGTCGGTGGCGTCGGCCAGGTCTTCTTCTCGCCAAATTCCCGCAACGTGCTGCCCGGCAAGGTGGTCTTCACCGTCGACATCCGCTCGCCTGACAAGGCCAAGCTCGACCGCATGCGGGCGAAGATCGAGGCTGAAGCGCCGAAGATCTGCGACGCGTTGGGCGTCGGCTGTTCCATCGAGGCGATCGGCCATTTCGAGCCGGTCACCTTCGACGAAAAGCTCGTCACCTCCGTCCGCTCCGCCGCGGAGCGTCTCGGCTATAGCCACATGAACGTCATCTCCGGCGCCGGGCACGACGCCTGCTGGGCTGCCAAGGTCGCGCCCGCGACGATGGTCATGTGTCCCTGTGTGGGTGGTCTTTCGCACAACGAGGCTGAGGAGATTTCCAAGGAATGGGCGACGGCTGGAGCCGACGTGCTGTTCCATGCGGTGGTCGAGACGGCGGAGATTGTCTCCTGATGTCTAACGTAGCGCCCGGAGCCCCCTCATCCGACCCTTCGGGCCACCTTCTCCCCGCTGGGGAGAAGGGAACGGTGGACGTCGCCGCTCCCCCCTTCTCCCCTCGGGGAGAAGGTGCCCGAAGGGCGGATGAGGGGGCTCCGGGCACAACCAAAATTATCAAACAAGATATTCGCAAACATCGCCCTGCCAAAACCGAACAAGCACGACACCTGCGCCACAATGAAACCGAAGAGGAATACCGCCTTTGGAGCGACCTGCGCGCACGGCGCTTGAACGGCTACAAATTCGCAAGGCAGGTGCCACTCGGCCCATTCATTGTCGATTTCCTCTGTCGGGAAGAGCAGCTCGTTGTCGAGATCGATGGCTTCCAGCACGCCGAAAGCATCTCCGATCAACGCCGAACGGAATGGCTCAATGCAAACGGCTATTCGGTCCTGCGCTTCTGGAATCAGGAAATCTCGCGCGAACGAGGCTCGGTTCTTGAAACGATCCTGGCTGCATTGGAAGGCCGGCTTGAGGTCAGCTCCGAATTGCCCAGCTTTTATTCGCCAGCCCAATTTACAAACAAGAATGGGGAACGATCATGACCACAGTCATCAAGAACGGCACCATCGTCACGGCCGACCTCACCTACAAGGCGGATGTGAAGATTGACGGCGGCAAGATCGTCGAGATCGGCCCGAACCTCTCCGGCAACGAAGTGCTGGACGCCACAGGCTGTTACATCATGCCAGGCGGCATCGATCCGCATACCCATCTCGAAATGCCCTTCATGGGCACCTATTCCTCCGACGATTTCGAAAGCGGCACGCGGGCGGCCCTTTCCGGCGGCACGACCATGGTCGTCGATTTCGCCCTTCCCTCTCCCGGCCAGTCGCTGCTCGAAGCGCTGACCATGTGGGACAACAAGTCCACGCGTGCCAATTGCGACTATTCCTTCCACATGGCGATCACATGGTGGGGCGAGCAGGTCTTCAACGAGATGAAGACGATCGTTGAGGACAAGGGCATCAATACCTTCAAGCACTTCATGGCCTACAAGGGCGCCTTGATGGTGAACGACGACGAGATGTTCGCCTCCTTCCAGCGCTGCGCCGAGCTTGGCGCCCTGCCGCTCGTCCATGCCGAAAACGGGGATGTCGTCGCCTCCCTTTCCGCCAAGCTGCTTTCGGAAGGCAATAACGGCCCCGAAGCGCACGCCTATTCACGCCCGGCCGAAGTCGAGGGTGAAGCCACCAACCGCGCAATCATGATCGCAGACATGGCCGGCTGCCCCGTCTATATCGTCCATACCTCCTGCGAACAGGCCCATGAAGCAATCCGCCGTGCTCGCCAGAAGGGCATTCGCGCCTATGGCGAGCCGCTAATCCAGCACCTGACCCTCGACGAGTCAGAATATTTCGACAAGGACTGGGATCACGCCGCCCGCCGCGTCATGTCCCCGCCCTTCCGCAACAAGCAGCATCAGGACAGCCTCTGGGCGGGCCTCGCCTCCGGTTCGCTGCAGGTGGTGGCGACCGACCATTGCGCCTTCACCACGGCGCAGAAGCGCTTCGGCGTTGGCGATTTCACCAAGATCCCGAACGGTACCGGCGGCCTCGAAGACCGCATGCCGATGCTCTGGACCTATGGCGTCAACACCGGCCGCCTGACGATGAACGAATTCGTCGCCGTCACCTCGACCAATATTGCCAAGATCCTCAACATCTACCCGAAGAAGGGTGCCATCCTCGTCGGCGCCGATGCCGATCTCGTGGTCTGGGATCCGAAGCGCTCCAAGACCATTACGTCGAAGAGCCAGCAATCGGCGATCGATTACAACGTCTTCGAAGGCAAGGAAGTCACCGGCCTGCCACGCTACACGCTGACGCGTGGCGTCGTGGCGATCGAGGAAGGGACCGTCAAGACCCGCTCGGGCCATGGCGAATTCGTCAGGCGCGAGCCGGTTACCGCCGTCAGCAAGGCACTGTCGACCTGGAAGGAGATCACCGCGCCGCGCAAGGTTGAACGCACGGGCATCCCGGCGAGCGGCGTGTGATAATGATGCGCGGCCATCTGCTTCTGACGATCGTCTCCCTGGCCGCGCTTTCCACCGCGGCACATGCCGACACGCTGCCCATCAAGGGCAGCTACGGCAACAAGGATGGCTGCGCCTACGCCAAGAGCGGCGAAAGCACTGGTTCCGACAATTTCTTTCTGCTGACTTCCGAGGGCATCACCACGGCGGCCTCTTACTGCGAAATCAAGAAAGTCCTGAAGACCGAAGGCAAGGACTTCACCGCCACTGTCGCTTGCCAGGCGGAGGGCGAAGAGAGCAGCAACGAGGACACCGTCAAGATCACATCAGGGACCAAAGGCTATACGATCGGGTTCGTGGCCGATGCTGCAATCACGTGGGGGCCGCTGCCGCTATGCAAATAGCCTCACGCCGGCACCAACGCATCCAGCTCCGGCAACAGGATCACGCTTTCCTGCTCGTTCGGATCGGTGCGGGCAATGATCGCCGTGCAGGGCGTGCCGCTGAGGTTTGCCGGAAGATGCGGCACACCGGCCGGAATATAGAAGAGTTCGCCGGCGTGCACGATCACATGGTTCTCAAGTCTGTCGCCATACCACGTATGCGCCTCGCCGGAGAGCATGTAGATCGCCGTCTCATGCGCCTCATGCAGATGCGCCTTGGCGCGCACGCCGGGCGGGATCGTCAGAAGATGCATGCAGATGCCCTTCGCGCCGACTGTCTCGGCCGCGATGCCCTCGAAATAACTCAGCCCCTGCTTGCCGTCATAGGTATGGTCAGGGCGAACAATGTGGCAGGTGGGCTTTGATTTTGCGTCCATCCTCATCCTCCTGGGACTGTGCTGTCGGTAAGACCGGCGGCAATAATATCACGGAAAACCGCGCCGGCGCGGCGAAAACAAGACTGGTTTATTGATGCAAGCACCCTCCGTCGTGACCGCCAAGGATCTCTGTCTCACCTACCAGACGAATGATGGGCCGGTGCACGCGCTTGCTGATGTCAATCTCGATATCCGCAAGGGCGAGTTCGTCTCTTTCATCGGCCCTTCCGGCTGCGGCAAGACGACTTTCCTGCGCGTCATCGCCGATCTCGAGCGCAAGACATCGGGCGAAATTGCCATTAACGGCATGACACCGGATGAAGCCCGCAAGGCCCGCGCCTATGGCTACGTCTTCCAGGCGCCGGCGCTCTATCCCTGGCGCACGATCGAGAAGAACATTGCCCTGCCGCTGGAGATCATGGGATACGCGAAGCCAGAGCAAAAAAAGCGAATCGCTGGAGCGCTCGATCTCGTCGAGCTTGCGGGCTTCGAGAAGAAATTCCCCTGGCAACTCTCGGGCGGCATGCAGCAGCGCGCCTCGATCGCCCGCGCGCTCGCCTTCGATGCAGACCTGCTCTTGATGGACGAACCGTTCGGGGCGCTGGACGAAATCGTCCGCGATCATCTGAACGCTGCGCTTCTGAAACTGTGGTCGCGMACCAACAAGACGATCTGTTTCGTCACCCACTCCATTCCGGAAGCCGTCTACCTCTCGACGAAGATCGTCGTGATGTCGCCGCGCCCCGGCCGCGTGACCGATATCATCGACTCGACGCTGCCCAAGGAGCGCCCGCTCGACATCCGCGAGACCCCCGAATTCCTGGAAATCGCCCATCGCGTCCGCGAAGGGCTGAGGGCGGGGCATAGTTATGAGCAATAGATTGGGGCTCCAGAGCGTGGCAAAGACCCCTCCCCAACCCCTCCCCACAAGGGGGAGGGACACATTTGCCGCGCCCTCTTCTTTCATGATCGAGGCTGCTACCAGCAGCAGAGTTGAGACAGGTACGCCAAGCAGGCGGCAACCACCTGAGCCCCTCCCCCTTGTGGGGAGGGGTTGGGGAGGGGTTTTCCTTTCCACATCAGGAATGGAGGCCTGAATGCCACATTCCAACATTAAGCCCAAAACCCGTGAAAGAGCCCGTCGCCTTCGTCGTGAACTGACAAAGGCTGAATCCGCCATGTGGAACATGCTGCGAGATCTCCGTCCCTGGGGCGCTCGCTTCCGCCGCGAAACACCAATCGGCCCGTATATTGCAGACTTTGCCTGGCTCTCCGCTCGTCTCATCGTAGAAGTAGACGGCGACAGCCATGAAACCGAAAGCGGTCGCCATCATGATCTCGCTCGCGATGCTTTCTTGAAAAACCAAGGCTTCACCGTACTCCGTTTCGACAATGCCCAAGTGCTTGATGGCCCGGATTATGTGTTCATCGAAATACAAAAACATGCCGCACCATTCTTGAGGAACGCCGCATGAAACCCGACACCCTCAAGGACAAGATCGTCCCCGTCCTCACCATCCTGCTGGTGCTGGTCGCCGTCTGGTATGTCGCCGCCGTCTTCCTCAACGCGCCGTTCCAGCGCGACATGGACACGCGCAACAACGTCACCTCGACGACAACGGAATTCATCGGCAGGACCCTCTCCCAGCCGAAGCCCATCCTGCYGGCACCGCATCAGGTGGCGCAGAACGTCTTCGAAAACACCTTCCTGCGAAAACTCTCCAGCAACCGCAGCCTCGTCTACCACGCAGGCATCACCCTCTCCTCCACCGCGCTCGGCTTTGCGCTCGGTACGCTGCTCGGCATCGTGATCGCCGTGGGCATCATCCATATCAAGGCGCTCGACCGCAGTCTGATGCCGTGGATCATCGCATCCCAAACCGTACCGATCCTGGCGATCGCGCCGATGGTCATCGTGGTGCTCGGCTCGATCAGTATCACCGGCCTCATCCCGAAGGCGCTGATCTCCACCTACCTCTCATTCTTCCCGGTCACAGTCGGCATGGTGAAGGGGTTGCGCTCGCCCGAGGTCATGCATCTCGATCTGATGCGCACCTATAATGCCACGGCCGCACAAACCTTCTGGAAGTTGCGCGTACCCGCCTCCATTCCCTTCCTCTTCACCTCGATGAAGGTAGCGATCGCCGCAAGCCTCGTCGGCGCGATCGTCGGCGAACTGCCGACCGGCGCCGTCGCCGGCATTGGCTCCAAGCTGCTTGCCGGCTCCTATTACAGCCAGACCATCGATATSTGGGCRGCACTSGTCGCCGGCTCGGTCCTGGCAGCCATCCTTGTCGCCATCGTTGGCCTCGTGGCGAAGATCGTCGACCGCGCCATGGGTGGGAGGCCGGCATGAAGCAAGTCGTGCTTTCCTGGCAGGGCCTGATCGCCCTCCTCTGCGTGGCGGGCGCAATGGTCATGCTGCCTGTCTTTGCGGCCGGTGCGACACAGCCTCCGTCGGCAGGGACTATCATCCTGGTCGCTCTGCTCGCGATCGTCGCGGCACTGATCTCCTTCGCGCCCCTCCCCACATCGCTTGTCGCAACCGCCCTCTTCATCGGCGCTCATGGCGCGGGATGGCTGCTGCTTGGCACGCTTTCGGGCAATGAAGGCTTCGCCGGTACCTCCTTCTTCCTGCTGCTGGCCGCCTGCTGGCTGCTTGCCTGGCGCTGCGTGACGGAGCTTTCGGAGCTCAAACCGACAACGCCAGCCGGCCAGTGGTTGCTGCGCCTGCTGATCCCGGCAATCTTCGGCGCCTGGATCCTCATCATCTGGGAAACGATCACGCGCGGCGCCGGTGTCCCTTTCGTGCTGCTGCCGCCGCCGTCCGCGATCGGCGCACGCATCGTGGGTTCCCTGCCGATCCTCGGCGAGGACATAAGGCAAACGATCTTCAAGGCCGTTCTGATCGGTTACGCCATCGGCTGCATCAGCGGCTTCGTCGTCGCCATCCTCGCCGACCGTTTCGCCTTCCTGCGTCGTGGCCTGCTGCCGATCGGCAATTTGGTTTCGGCCCTGCCGATGATCGGCGTGGCTCCGATCATGGTCATGTGGTTCGGCTTCGACTGGCCGTCCAAGGCCGCCGTCGTCATCATCATGACCTTCTTTCCGATGCTGGTGAACACTGTTGCGGGGCTTGCCGCCTCCGGCAACATGGAGCGCGACCTGATGCGCACCTATGCATCGAACTACTGGCAGACGCTGGTCAAGCTCCGGCTTCCGGCCGCAATGCCCTTCATTTTCAATGCACTGAAGATCAACTCGACGCTGGCGCTGATTGGTGCCATCGTTGCGGAATTCTTCGGAACGCCGATCGTCGGCATGGGCTTCCGCATCTCCACGGAGATCGGCCGCATGAATGTCGACATGGTCTGGGCCGAGATCGCCGTCGCGGCGCTTGCAGGCTCGGTCTTCTACGGTGTCGTCGCCCTTGCCGAGAGGGCGGTGACGTTCTGGCATCCGTCTATCCGTGGTGGTTAGGCGGGCCCCGGCCCCGCACCAGGGCCTGGGCATAACTTCAGAGGGAACAAGAAAATGAAAAAATTGATGGTTGCAATGATGGCGAGCGCGATGTCGCTTGCCGCCGCCCACGCGATGGCGGCCGATAAAGTCGCGCTGCAACTGAAATGGGTTACCCAGTCGCAGTTCGCCGGCTACTACGTTGCCAAGGACAAGGGCTACTACGAAGAAGAGGGCCTCGATGTCGATATCAAGCCGGGCGGCCCTGATATCGCTCCCGAGCAGGTGATTGCCGGCGGCGGCGCCGATGTGATCGTCGACTGGATGGGTGGTGCGCTGGTGGCGCGTGAAAAGGGCGTTCCCTTGGTCAACATCGCCCAGCCCTATCAGAAGTCCGGCATGGAAATGATCTGCCGCAAGGACGGCCCGATCAAGACCGAAGCCGATTTCAAGGGCCACACACTCGGCGTCTGGTTYTTCGGCAACGAATATCCGTTCTTTGCCTGGATGAGCAAGCTCGGTCTCAAGACCGATGGCGGCCCCGACGGTGTGACCGTGCTGAAGCAGAGCTTCGACGTTCAGCCGCTGCTGCAGAAGCAGGCCGACTGCATTTCCGTCATGACCTATAACGAATACTGGCAGGCGATCGATGCCGGCCTGAAGCCGGAAGACCTCACCGTCTTCAACTATACCGCCATGGGCAATGACCTCTTGGAAGACGGCCTCTATGCTTCGGAAGAAAAGCTGAAGGATCCGGCCTTCAAGGAGAAGATGGTCAAGTTCGTCCGCGCCTCCATGAAGGGCTGGAAATACGCCATGGAGAACCCGGATGAAGCCGCCGGAATCGTCGTCGATGCAGGAGGCCAGGACGAAAACCACCAGAAGCGCATGATGGGCGAAGTCGCCAAGCTGATCGGTGACGGCACCGGCAAGCTCGACACCACGCTCTATGACCGGACGGCAAAGGCTCTTCTCGATCAGAAGATCATCAACAAGGAACCATCAGGCGCCTGGACCCACGACATCACGGACGCCGCTGCCAAATAACATCATATCGATGCCAAAATGCAACGCGCGCGGGAGATTCTCCCGCGCGTTTTCTATTTTTTGCACTCAATGAAAAAAATCGCCTTGCAACTGTCGCATTTGTCGGGCGTCAAACGTCTATTGCATGTCGCGCGAACGGGGACACCGGTTTTGCGGGTAACGACATGATTAAAACAGAGACTTAAAGTGTGGCGAGCGGATCTGAAAGATCGTGACACGCTTTAAGATATGCGAGCCGATCAATCATCGTCATGTTCACATAACCCTTTAGTGATTGATGAGCCTCGCATTGGTAATTAATAGTGTCTCATAGGGAATTATTTTCTGCCGGGCTTGCACGTGGAGCAAATCGATACCACGTTCTAGCCTGATTTGCCGGATGGGAACGATGTGTTCCGGCAGATGGGATGCGGGTAAATACCTCTGAGATTTGGAAGACGGCATTTGCCCGGTTCGCGAGTTGCATGACGACGCGCGATTCCGGCCGATCCTGTCAAGAGATTGGACGAAGACGCATGGCACTGAAGCCGCACGCATTATTACGCGCCTCTACTTTCCCAGTCGCCGCTTTTGCGGTCTCGGCGCTTCTTGTCGCCACTTTCGCGGCCTCGGCTGTATTTGCTCAGGAACCCCAGGCGACGCATCCGCAGGCCCAGGCGCCCCAGAACCTGCCGGCAATCGTCGTCACCACGGCGGTGAACCGGACCCTCGTCGACCGTGTCATCGGCACGGGAACGGTCAAGCCCGTCGAGGAAGTCTATATCCAGCCACAGGTCGAAGGCCTCTCCATTCGCACCTTGAAGGCCGATGTCGGAGACAAGGTTCAGGCCGAAAGCACGCTGGCGACGCTCAACGATGACGCTCTGGTCCTGACCAAGAGCCAGATGATGGCGACGAAAGCCAAGGGCGAGGCAAGCCTTGCCCAGCTGCGCGCCCAGCTCATCGAGGCACAGGCCAATGCCGAGCAGGCAAGGCAGCAGCAGGCCCGTGCCCAGGAAATGGGCAAGAAGGGCACTGTTTCCACCGCCCAGGTCGAGCAAGCCGATGCGACGGCCGCAGCCGCCAATGCCCGCGTCGCTTCCGCCGAGCAGGCGATCGAGGTCGCCGAAGCCGACCTCAAGGTCTTCGACAGCCAGATTGCCGATGCGGACCTGAAGCTGGCGCGCACCGATGTGAAAACACCGGTTTCAGGCGTCGTTTCGGCCAAGAACGCCAAGGTCGGCGCCATTGCCGCCGGCAACGGCAATCCGCTGTTCACCATCATCCGCGACGGCGACATCGAGCTTGTCGCCGAAGTCGCTGAAAGCGACATTGTCAGGGTCATGGCCGGCCAGAAGGCGACGATTTCGCTTTCCGGCAGCCGTGAGAAGCTTTCCGGCGCGGTGCGCCTGGTGTCGCCGACCGTCGATCCGGTCACCCGCCTCGGCCTCGTCCATATCTCCATCGACGATGACAGCAAGGCGCGTTCCGGCATGTATGGCAGCGCCGAGATCATCGTCCGCGAGACCGAAGGCGTATCGCTTCCGCTGACGGCAGTGCTTACCGGCAGCGAAGGCTCCTCCGCCCGCAGGGTCGAGAATGGCGTGGTGAAATTCGCCAAGGTCGAGACCGGCATTCAGGACGGTGCCTATATCGAGATCATCAATGGATTGAAGACCGGCGACGATGTCGTCGCCAAGGCGGGCGCCTATGTCCGCGACGGCGACCACATCACGCCGGTGCGCGAACAGCCCTCGGCTTCCAACTAAAGAGACCATCCGATGAATTTTTCAGCCTGGTCCATTCGAAATCCGATCGCGCCGCTCCTGGCCTTCTGCCTGTTGATCTTCATCGGCATGCAGTCCTTCAACGCGCTGCCGATCACGCGCTTCCCGAATATCGACGTGCCGCTCGTTTCGATCAGCGTGACCCAGAGCGGCGCCTCGCCGGCCGAACTTGAAATGCAGGTGACGAAGGAGATCGAAGACGCGATCGCGTCCATCACCGGCATCGACGAAATCCAGTCGTCGGTAACCGACGGCAGCTCGCAGACCAACGTCATGTTTCGGATGGAAGTGCCGACGGAACAGGCTGTACAGGACGTCAAGGACGCGATCGACCGCATTCGCAGCGATCTGCCGGCGACAGCCGAAGCACCTATTGTCACCAAGGTCGATGTCGAAGGACAGGCAATCCAGACCTTTGCCGTTTCCTCGCCTGACATGTCGCTGGAAGAGCTCTCCTGGTTCGTCGACGATACTATCAAGCGTGCGCTGCAGGGTCAGGCCGGCATCGGCCGCGTCGACCGTTACGGCGGCGCGGAGCGCGAAGTGCGCATCGAGCTCACCCCCGACAAGCTCAATGCCTACGGCATCACCGCCGCAAGCGTGAACCAGCAGCTGCGCGGTACCAACGTCGACCTCGGCTCCGGCCGCGGCCAGGTGGCGGGCAGCGAACAGGCGATCCGCGTTCTCGGTGACGCCCGCAACGTCGCCGAGCTTGCAGACACGACGATTGCGCTGCCGAGCGGCCGCTTCGTCAAGCTGTCCGATCTTGGCGTTATCAAGGACACCTACGAGGAGCCGAAGTCCTTCTCGCGCTTCAACGACACGCCGGTGGTTACCTTCGGCGTTTTCCGCTCGAAGGGCGCGAGCGAAGTCAGCGTCGCCGAAACCGTGGGGCAGAGCCTCGAAAAGGTGCGCAGCGAAAACCCGAACGTGAAGATCGAGCTGATCGACGATTCGGTCTACTTCACCTACGGCAACTACGAAGCCGCCATTCACACGCTGCTTGAAGGCGCGCTCCTCGCCATCATCGTCGTCCTTCTGTTCCTCAGGAACTGGCGGGCGACCCTGATATCGGCCATCGCACTACCGCTCTCCGCGATCCCGACCTTCTGGGTCATGGACATGATGGGCTTCTCGCTGAACCTCGTCAGCTTCCTCGCCCTGACGCTTGCGACGGGTATCCTCGTCGACGATGCGATCGTGGAAATCGAAAACATTGCGCGTCACATCAAGATGGGCAAGACGCCCTATCGGGCGGCGATCGAGGCGGCGGACGAAATCGGCCTTGCCGTCATCGCAACCACCTTCACGATCATCGCCGTCTTCGTGCCCGTTTCCTTCATGCCGGGCATTCCGGGCCAATACTTCATTCAGTTCGGGCTGACGGTCGCCTTTTCCGTTTTCTTCTCGCTGATGGTGGCGCGCCTCATCACCCCGATGATGGCCGCCTATCTGATGCGTGCCGAAGACGGCATGGAAGACCATCAAGACAATGACGGCCTGCTGATGAAGGGCTATACGCGCCTGGTACGCGGCACGACGGGGCACTGGTACACGCGTTACGCGACCCTGCTTGCTGCGATCGGTTTCCTGGTCGGTTCCGTCTTCTTGCTGATGCAGGTTCCCGGCAGCTTCCTGCCGCCGGAAGACGCCTCGCGCATCGTTCTCTCCGTCGAACTGCCGCCCAATGCGCGGCTCGACGACACCGAGAAGACGACCGATGCGATCTATGACAGGGTCAAGGACATCAACGGCGTCGAAAGCGTCTTCGTGCTCGGCGGCGCATCGCCGAAGGGCGATCTTGAACTGCGCCGCGCGACGATCACGCTGGCACTTGACAAGCTCGACCAGTCGCTGGTCAAGAAGGTGGTCAACGATGTGCTCGGCCATATTCCTGTCATCGGTCCGATGCTGCCGAAGGTGGAAGTCCACGGCCGCGAACGTCCGCAATGGGATATCGAAAAGGAAGTCTTCGCCAAGCTGCGCGACATTCCCGACGTCCACATCCTCAAGCTCAACGACCGCGGCGAACGCGACCTCTCCTTCAACTTCCTCTCCAAGAACGAGAAGGACCTGAATGATGCGGTCGGCATTCTGGAATCCAAGCTGCGTGCCGATCCGCTACTGGCCAATGTCAGCGCCGACGGCGCCCTGCCCCGTCCGGAATTGCAGGTCTACCCGCGCAAGGACGAAGCCGCCCGCCTTGGCATCACGCCGCAGCAGATCTCCGAGACGATCCGTGTCGCTACAATCGGCGATGTCGATGCGGCTCTCGCCAAGATCTCGCTCGACGATCGCCAGATTCCGATCCGGGTTCAGGCATCACTCGACATGCGCCGCGACCTGGCGGCCATTCGGGCATTGAAGATCCAGACCGCCAGCGGCGGCACCGTTCCGCTCGCAAGCGTCGCCAATATCGACTATTCGGAAGGCGTCAGCTCGATCAAGCGCAACAACCGCTACCGCGTCGTCTCGATCGGCTCCGACCTGCCGCAGGGCGTGGCGCTCGACACGGCTTCGGCCCGCTTCCGCCAGATCGTCGACGACGCCAAAATCCCTGCCACGGTGCACCTTGCCGAAAGCGGCGACACCAAGGTGCAGTCCGAGATGCAGCAGAGCTTCGTCAACGCCATGTTGATGGGCCTCCTCTTGGTGCTGACGGTGTTGATCCTGCTCTTCAAGGACGTAATCCAGCCCTTCACCATCCTGTTCTCGCTGCCGCTCGCCATCGGCGGCGTGGCGGCGGGCCTAATCGTCACCAGCAACCCGCTGTCGATGCCGGTCATGATCGGCATTCTGATGCTGATGGGTATCGTCACCAAGAACGCCATCCTGCTCGTCGATTTCGCGATCGAGATGCGCCACCAGGGCATGGCTCGTGTCGAGGCCATGGTCGAAGCCGGCCGCAAGCGCGCACGGCCGATCATCATGACCTCGATCGCCATGTCGGCCGGCATGCTGCCTTCCGCGCTCGGCGTCGGCGAAGGCGGCTCGTTCCGCGCGCCGATGGCGATCGCGGTGATCGGCGGCATTATCGTCTCGACAGTGCTCTCGCTCGTCGTCGTGCCCTCCTTCTTCCTGATCATGGACGATCTTTCCCGCCTGCTCGGCTGGATCTTCGGCCGCTTGGTCGGCAAGAAGGACAAGGAGGACCTGCCGATGTCGAGCGAAGATCTCACCCGCGTCGCCCGCGAGAACCGCAGCGACATCGACTCGCTGGAGGAACGCCTGACCGCGATCGAGAAGCCGGAAAGCAAGCGCAAGGTTGCCAACGACACCAACGTGCTGCGCCTGCCGCCCTTCGCGGCTGAATAAGCATAACGCCATGAAGAAAAAGGCCGGGTATCAACCCGGCCTTTTTCTTTTCTAAGCCTTACCGTGGACGTGGTGCCGCCGTGCTGTCTCTCACGACAAGTTCGAGATCGAGCGCCTCACGGTTTTCCGGCACTGCATTTTCGAGGATCGCCGTCACCGAGCGTCGGGCGATTTCGGCAAAGGGCTGCGCGACGGTGGTCAAACGCGGAAGCGAGATCGCAGCTTCAGGCACGCCGTCGAAGCCGATGATGGAAACATCCTCTGGCACTTTCAGCCCGCGCTCGGCGAGCCATTGCATGGCAAACAATGCAACCTTGTCCGACATCGCCAGAATTGCCGTCGGTGGATTGGCAGAGGAGAACAGGGCTTCCATGGCCATCAGCGTGCTCGATCTGTCATGCAAGGTTCCCTGGATCGGAATGGCTTCGCGAGGAATGCCATATTCCGCCAGCGCCTGCCAGTAGCCATGCATGCGGTCACGCGGGGTCGCCTCCATTTCAGGATCGACACGCTCGGGCGCCACCACGCCGACAAGGCCATCGACATCGCCGATCGACAGAATCGCGATGTTCCGGTGCCCGAGTTCCAACAGATGCCGCGCAGCCGCAGCTCCGCCCGAGATATTGTCGATGCCAATCGCCGGAATGGTCTCGTCCTCGATACCGAGCGCCAGCGCGATGAACGGCAGTTGGCGCTGGCGGGTGAGTTCCACCAGCCTCTCTCCGCCTTCCACGCACAGCAGGATGAAGCCATCGACGAGCGCGCTGTTGATGTTCCAGGCAAGCCGCTCCTCATTCATCGCCGATACGACGGCAATACCGGTGCCGCTGGCATCGCAAACTTCGCCGACCGCGGTCATTAGCGAACGCGCCCAGGGGTCGTCGAAGAAGTAGGTGAGCGGTTCGACTGCAGCCACACCGATCGCGTTCACCCGCCCTGCCCTGAGCAGCCTGCCCTTGATATCCGGCCCGCCGTAACCGAGCTCTCGGGCGACGTTGAGCACCCGCTCGCGAACCTCCTCCCGGACCACTTCTGGACGGCTGAATACAYTCGATGCCGTGCCCTGCGATACGCCTGCCGCCTTGGCGACATCAGCCAGTCTCACATGCCCCTTAGCCAAAACCGCTCCTTGCAGATATAAACGACGGCACCCTAGCAAAAAATTGTATCGGTTCAAAATAAACTTGACAGCATCAAGGTTGAGGAAGAGAATTGAATCGGTTCAAAAAACCCACCGAGCTTTTGAATCGATTCAATATCGTGGAGAACGAAACGATGGTCCCGATCAGTTCGCTATTCAAGGATCTCTATGAAGACCGCTGGGGTAACCCGCGCAACAACCATCCTGCTAGCGAGGCCGAACGCGGCAAGCGCCTCTTTGTCCTCCTGCCTTTCATCCGTCGGTTCACCAGCAGCCGCAAACATCCGGACGCCTGGTCCTTCACAATCCCGATCGATCGCCGGCTTCGATAAGAGTTCTCAACAGCAGCGTTTGACCAAAATCAATTCCCCCGCGCTTCGCTTCCTCTATTCTGGCATCATCAAGGGGAATATTGGCGGCGTTGACCGCCGCCGGAGGCGGGAACATGAACAGGATGCTGATGCCGAGCAGCCGCGAGCGGACGCTGCTTTCCAGAGCCGGAATATTTGCAGAACTGGACAGTGCGGAAACCGAGGCGCTGCGCGCCTGCTCCACTGTAATGGTTTCCGCTTCGCACGACATTCTCTTTCAGGAAGGCGAACCTGGCGTTTATTTCTACAGCGTGCTGGAAGGCTACGTCCGGCTCTTTCGTCTGAACGGAGAAGGTCGCGAGGCAGACATCCGCATCTGCGAGCCGGGCGACAGCTTCGCCGAATGTCTGATCCAGGCAGGCGGGATCTATCGTTACGCCGCCCAGTCGATGGACAACACGGTTCTTGCCCGCTTCCACGTAGGCAAAGTGCGCGCCCTGCTGGCCGAGTACCCACGGATCGGCACAGCGATCATGCGCAGCCTGTCGCTGCATCTGCTGTCGACGATGGAATGCCTCGCCAACGACCGCATGCAGACGGCGCCGCAACGCGTGGCGCACTATCTTATCTCGCACTGCGTCGAAGAAGGATCGGCAACGGCATCGCTGCGCCTGCCCTTCCCGAAGAACCTGCTCGCCCGCAAGCTCGGTCTGGCGCCGGAGGCGCTGTCCCGCGCCTTCTCGACGCTTAAGTCTGCAGGCGTGACCGTGCGCGGGCGCTTCATCGCCATCAGCGACATCAACACGCTCAAGCGTATCTAAGCTCTAGATGTGGAACCCTTGACGTTCCACATCTAGAGACCGCCCTGCACCCGCAGGAAGTCGACGATAGAACTGATGCCGTCGCCACGCTTCATGTCGGAGAAGACGAAAGGGCGGGTCGCCCGCATGCGCGTCGCGTCGCGGTCCATCACATCGAGGTCGGCGCCGACATAAGGCGCCAGATCCTTCTTGTTGATGACAAGAAGGTCGGATCGGGTAATGCCCGGCCCGCCCTTTCGCGGGATTTCCTCGCCCTGGCAGACGGAGATCACATAGATGGTGATATCGGCGAGATCGGGCGAGAACGTCGCCGCCAGATTATCGCCGCCGGATTCGATGAAGACCACGTCGAGATCCGGGATTCGCTCATTGAGCCCCGCGATGGCTTGCAGGTTGATCGTCGCATCCTCGCGGATGGCCGTATGCGGGCAGCCGCCGGTCTCGACGCCGACGATGCGCTCGGACGGCAGCGCCTGCATGCGCACCAGCGCTTCGGCATCCTCAGTCGTATAGATATCATTGGTTACGACAGCGACGGAATAGTCGTCGCGCATCGCCTTGCAGAGCTTTTCGGTCAGCGCCGTCTTGCCCGAGCCAACAGGCCCGCCGATGCCGACGCGCAAGGGTCCGTTTCTTGATTTCATATGTCTTACTCCAATCGAAGCCGGATGATAGCGAAGCGCCGGTTTCTCGCCACCGTCAAATGACGCAGATATCAGGATAAGTCTCGTTCAGGAGCGGAACAGCCGCGTCTGCTGCGTCTCATGCCGAAGTCCCGCTATATCAGCCTGAACCGTTGCAGAACCCAGATCGTCAAGGCTGGAGCGCGCTGCACGCGCGGCAATATCAATCACATGCTCCTCCAGCCCGGCGAGGATCGCAACACCGTCCTTCTGTCCGGCAACACCGAGCCGGATGCCGGCGGAAACGGACTGGGAGAGATAGGCGTGCAGAAAGGCGGCAAGTGCCTTCTCCAGCTGAATGCCGTGCGCGCCCGTTACCGCGCCGACGGCGATCGGATAGGCTGCCTTCTTCGGCAGCCGGCCGAGTACATCGTCCGGCCACGCTTGCGCGGCGATGAGGAAGGCCTCGCCGAGCAGCATGGTTTCCTGATGCCGCTCACGCGACCCGGCAAGCGCTTCGGCAAGTTCGGCAAGCTCCGAAAGACGATCGGCGTCGTCATGACCGCGATGGCTTTCGGCAAAGAGGACCGCATCGTTCCAGACCGAGCCATTGCCGGTCAGCGTCTCCAGCCAGCGCCGCAGCATGACGGCACCGTTGACGAGCCCATCGGCGACCGCCCGCTCAAGGCCGCCGGAATAGGCAAAGGAGCCGATGGGAAAAGCCGGCGAAAGCCATGCCGTCAGGCGCAGCAAAGCCTGCAGCTCACGATCCTCAGCCATCAGGCTTCAATCGTGCTTATGATGGCTGTGGTCGTGGTTGTGACCATGCTCGTGGTCATGGTCGTGATGATCGTGCCCATGTTCATGATGCGCGTGGTCATGGTGCTCGTGGTCGTGATGATCATGATCATGGTTATGTCCGTGATCGTGATGATCATGCCCGTGCGAATGTCCGCCCTGGGAATGATAGGCGCCGCGCGCCGGTTGGAAGGGTTCGTTGATATCGAGCACCATCGCGCCCAGTCCCTGCAGCATCGTGCGGATGACATGATCGCGCAGGATCACGATGCGATCCTCCTCGATCTGGGCCGCGAGATGACGGTTGCCGAGATGCCAGGCGAGTTCGACCAGATGCACACGGTCGCGACCGCGGACTTCGAACAGCTTCTCGTCGGCGGCAAGGATTTCGATCAACTCGCCGTCCTCGCGAACCAGCATGTCGCCATTGGCGAAAAGCACCGGATCCTTGAGATCGAGCATCACCATCTCGCCGTTCTCCAGATGCAGGAGCTTGCGGCGCAGGTGCCGCAGATCGTGCGGCAGCTTGACCTGTGCGGTCGGGTGAGAGGAAGGGGTGCCGGCGGGGAGATAAGATGTGACGCGCTGCATGACATATCCGTTAAACTGGGACCTAGACCATGCAAAATAGCCCTTCGCGATGCAAGCACCAATGCACGTTTCGTAAACGGCCAGTCAGGAAAGGCTCTAGATTCCGGATGCCTGCAGTAGGCTTGCCTCGTCAGGCCCGATACCCTGCACGCCAAGGCCGTTTTCGACGAGGCCGTGCCAGGCATGGTTCAGCCCTTCCCGCTCATGAACGACACGATTGCGGCCGAGCGCCTTGGCGAGATAGAGCGCCTTATCGGCAGAGGCATAWACCGCCTCCTTGTCGCGTCCCTCATGGAGATCGGCAATGCCGCCTGATATCGTGATGGTGACATTGTGCCCATCCGCCGGAATCGGCCGCGCCGCAATCTGTGCCCTCACGGCTTCTATGCGCGCCACCCGCTCCTCCGGCGCTCCGCCCTGAACGACGATACCGAACTCCTCGCCGCCGAGTCGCGCCACGACCGACGCGCCGTCAAAAGCGGCCGAGAGCATCGCCGAGACGGCAGTAATGACGGCGTCACCACAGCCATGGCCGAAACGGTCGTTGATCGCCTTGAAACGATCGACGTCGAAAATGGCGAGACAAGCGTCGCCGTCGACTTTCTCCAGGGCATCGGTAAAAGCGCGCCGGTTCAAGAGCCCCGACAGCGTATCGGTACGGCTGAGCTTTTCGAACTTCGCACGCGAGACGGTCAAATCATGAATGGCGAAACCTGCAACGAGCGACAGYACGCCCGAGACCATTCCGCCGATCAGCCAGGAAAGAATAATGGCAAAGATCATCGCATGCCCAAGGGTGATCGGCAGCATTCCCATGAAGTTGAGCGGAGGCAGAATGATCATGATGATGAAGCCGGACAGGATAACCGCCAGAAAACTCATCTTCAGCGCAAAAGTATAAACGGTTTTGCGATGCTCGAAACTGCCCAGATCAGCCTGAAGCGATATCCAATTTTCCATGAGAATCGACCTTCCTGCCCGCGTTTCCTCGGCATTGATAGGGTCGCAATTGCTGCGGGGGTCTTAATCCAATCGCTAAAATTCGAGTGATTTCAGGGGATTCAGCCAATCTGTTTTTTCTAGCAGGAGATGCAACTTTTCGGGACAGGACCTACCACGGTGAGAGACACATCTAAGAATTTGATTTTAAATGTATTTTATACGAGCCGATGAGCACGTGTTTCAGAATGGTCTATGGCTGAAAAATCACAGTCTATCCATAGATTTCCACAACCAAACAGAGAGTGATGCTCAGACTTCACTTCAAGAGCAACAATGCGGGACCTGGCGGCAAAAAGACAAGAGTTAAAACGGAAAATAAAGCAGCGCCATCACGGCCGCCGAGGTTGAGGAGGAGCCTTCAACTTCAATTATAGAGGCCAAGCGAGAGCACCAAAGTCTGCGGCAGCGGGTTCCAAAAACCGGTTCGCAAACCGCCCGCCCGCAATGTCGCTGCAGTCCATGTATTGCAGCCGAACAGCGCATTGAAATAGCCCTTCGCCTCGAAGAACCTGTCGTAGTCGCCATATCCCCGTTCCCCGATCGGCAGGGTGGTTCCATTCTCCCTGACGAAACTGTCATTGATGAAGCCGACCAGTTGCTCGAACCGTTCGCCATCGACATTGAGAACCGTCACGGCCGGGTGGGTTTCGGAGATGCTTCCGGCGACATCGACATGCATCACCGACCTGTCGATCGTCAGCGCACGAAACACCGGCATCGGCTTCAGATCGCCCCAGGTCGGCGTTTCGAGATAGAATGAGCGGCCACCCCATCCGAAGATCAGCCATTGTGCAGCGGGATCACTCACCGGAATGCCGGCGTCTTCCAGGAACGAAAAGGAGGCCCTAAGCCGATCGTCGAGCGGGATCGCGATATCCGTATGGATCGGGCCGGAAAGCAAAAGAATGCGTTGCGAGGATGTCGTATCGGGAGAAGCGTTGGCTGCAACGAGGAGCGGCCTTGGAACGAAGGTCCCGGCAGCCGCCAGGAACAAAAGCAGCGCGATTGCCCTCGTCAGCCACCGCGCTGCCAGTTTCAAGCCGCCCATGGACGAACAACCTCAGAACAGGAAATAACGCTGCGCCATCGGCAGCACTGTTGCCGGTTCGCAGGTCAGCAACTCGCCATTCGCCCGCACCTCGTAAGTCTCCGGGTCGACCTCGATATGAGGTGTCAGGTCGTTGTGGATCATCGATGCCTTGGAGATGCCGCCGCGGGTGTTCCTGACGGCAACGAGATCCTTGGCGACGCCAAGGCGGCCCTTGATACCGGCATCGAGCGAAGCCTGCGAAACGAAAGTAACTGAGGAATTCGTCAGGCTCTTGCCGAAGGAGGCAAACATCGGCCGATAATGCACCGGCTGCGGCGTCGGGATGGAAGCGTTCGGATCGCCCATCGGTGCGGCGGCAATGGAGCCACCGAGCAGCACCATATCCGGCTTCACGCCGAAGAAGGCCGGGTTCCATAGGACGAGGTCGGCACGCTTGCCGACTTCGATGGAGCCGATCTCGTGCGACAGGCCGTGCGCGATCGCCGGATTGATCGTGTATTTGGCGACATAGCGACGGACGCGGAAATTGTCGTTGTCTCCCTTTTCTTCCTTCAGGCTGCCACGCTGGCGCTTCATCTTGTCGGCCGTCTGCCAGGTGCGGATCAGCACTTCGCCGACACGGCCCATGGCCTGGCTGTCCGACGAGATGATCGAAAAGGCGCCAATATCGTGCAGGATGTCTTCGGCCGCGATCGTCTCCTTGCGGATACGGCTTTCGGCAAAGGCGATATCCTCGGGGATCGACGAGGACAGGTGATGGCAGACCATCAGCATGTCGAGATGCTCGGCGATGGTGTTGACCGTATAGGGCCGTGTCGGATTGGTGGACGACGGAATGACGTTGGGCTGGCCRCAGATCTTGATGATATCGGGCGCGTGGCCGCCACCCGCACCTTCCGTATGGAAGGCATGAATGGTGCGGCCCTTGATGGCGCCAATCGTATCCTCTACGAAGCCGCTTTCGTTCAGCGTATCCGTATGGATCATCACCTGCACGTCATACTCGTCGGCAACCGACAGGCAGCAGTCGATGGCGCCGGGCGTCGTGCCCCAATCCTCGTGCAGCTTCAGCGAAGTGGCGCCGGCAAGCACCATTTCGACCAGCGCGCCCGGCAGCGAGGCATTGCCCTTGCCGGCAAAGGCAAGGTTCATCGGAAAGGCATCTGCTGCCTCGATCATGCGGGCAATATGCCAGGGACCTGGCGTGCAGGTCGTTGCCAGCGTGCCATGCGCAGGCCCGGTGCCGCCGCCGAGCATGCAGGTCACGCCGCTCATCAGCGCTTCCTCGATCTGCTGCGGGGCGATGAAATGGATATGGCTGTCCATGCCGCCGGCCGTCACGATCTTGCCTTCACCGGCAATTGCTTCCGTGCCCGGACCGACGATGATGTTGACGCCGGGCTGCACATCCGGATTGCCGGCCTTGCCGATCGCCGCGATGCGCCCGTCCTTCAAGCCGATATCGGCCTTGTAAATGCCGGTATGGTCGATGATGACGGCATTGGTGATGACCGTATCGACCGCACCATCTGCCCGCGTCACCTGGCTCTGGCCCATGCCATCACGGATGACCTTCCCGCCGCCGAACTTCACCTCTTCGCCATAGGTGGTGAAGTCCTTTTCGATCTCGATGAAAAGCTCCGTATCGGCAAGGCGGACCTTGTCGCCGGTGGTTGGACCGAACATGCCGGCGTAGGCCTTGCGGGAGATCTTGTAGGGCATCTATCAGGCTCCTTGGGAGGAAGAGGCGAATTGTTTTCCGGCAAGCCGCCTTAGACGGCCCGCCGCAATATGGGAGTCGACGAGTTGCTTCTCGGCGGCGAAAGGATGCCATTCCCAGCCCACATGGCCGAAGCCTGCGAGTGTCACCTCGTCACCGGGAAATCTGTCGAGTACTTCGCCGATCACGATCATGCCGCTGCTCGGCACGACGTAAGGCGCCGGCGAGAAGGCAGAAAGCGCCTGATCGACGGCTTCATGAATCCGTTTGTCAACGACCCTATGCAGCTTGCCGGCTTCGGCACAGAAGTCGCTGAATTGATCGGTATAGTCGTCGCAAAAATCATCGAGTTCGGGATGCGAAACGGCAAGCGGCCCGCGCATCGCCGCAAACTTCGCGGGATCGCGCACGCCCCAGATTTCAGAGGCCTCGACAACGCCCGGATGGATGCGCCAGCTCTCGGAACTGATCATGGCCTTGCCGGGCCGACCGGTATTGCACACGGCCACCACGTCGGTGCGCGTGCCGCCAGTGCCATAGGAGCGGCACTCGTTGAAGCGGATGACGAAGTCGGCAGCATCGATGATCTCTGCCCCTCCTTCTCCCACGTCGCCGTTGCCCACGATCATGATCGACCTGCCCACCTTACTGGCCCATTCCATCGGCGAGCGCTTTGAGCTCTTTGGTTCTAAGATCGGTCAGGTCGGCGAGGCAGCCCGCCACCAGCATCGGCTCCATCGTGCCGCCGCGAGCCTGGAAGCCATAGTTTTCGCACTGCGCGTCGCGATAGTTGATCCAGGCGCGCTGTGCCTTGAGGAGCGCCTGCTCGGCGCCCTTCATGTCACCATCGAGATCCTCGTCGATCGTCGCCATAGCGGCACGTGTCAGCTTATACTGGGCATTAAGCCCCTTGTCGGCCTCGTCATAACGCGCCTGCGCGCAACTGGTCATGTCGGACTGCGTCTCTGCATTGTCGCAGTCCACGTCCTCCGCATTAACGCCACCGGCGGCAAACAGCATCAGGGCCGCACCGATGAGCCCGATCTTCAAGCGCATGTATCTCCTCCCGTCATTTTCTTTTATTTAGAGCCGGCCCATGACGAGCTGGCGGAAGCCATAGATCTCACGTTTGCCGGACAGCGGAATGAGTGTCACCGATCGGGTCTGGCCCGGCTCGAAGCGCACGGCGGTGCCGGCGGGAATATCGAGCCRCATACCGTGGGCCTTGTCGCGATCGAAGGACAGGCCGGCATTGGTCTCGGCAAAATGATAGTGGCTGCCGACCTGTACGGGGCGGTCGCCGGTATTGGAGACATCGAGTGTGACGGTCGGCACACCGGCATTGAGCTCGATCTCGCCATCAGCGGCAATGATTTCGCCAGGGATCATCTATCTCTCCTTAAGCCGCCTTGGGCGCACAGCCCTCGGCCTTCAGAACACGCTTGGCGGAAGCCGGATTGTTGGCAAGTTTCGCCGCGGGCCGGATGGGCCTGATAACGAGATTGCCGCCGCAATTCGGGCAGACACCCTTCAAGACGTTCCCGACGCAATCCGCACAGAAGGTGCATTCGAACGTGCAGATCATCGCTTCCGCGCTGTCGGGCGGCAGATCCTTGTCACAGCATTCGCAGTTCGGTCGAAGCTCCAGCATGATGCCCCCTCAGCGGATCGGTTCGTGTACGGTGACCAGCTTCGTTCCGTCAGGGAATGTCGCCTCGACCTGCACGTCGTGGATCATCTCGGCAATGCCTTCCATCACCTGGTCGCGCCCAATGACATGGGCACCGGCTTCCATCAACTCGGCGACCGGGCGGCCATCGCGCGCCCCTTCCACGACGAAATCGCTGATGAGCGCGATCGCTTCCGGATAGTTCAGTCTCACGCCGCGCTCCAGCCGCCGTCGCGCCACCATGGCCGCCATGGAAATCAACAGCTTGTCTTTTTCTCTCGGAGTGAGGTTCATCGTCTACCTGCTTGTTGAACTTATAGATTCCAGACTTTCGGCACAGGCGCTCCGTTGCGCAAGGCGGAAATGACCGGGATCAGGATTTTTCTGAGCGCAAAGCCATCAGCTGCGGCAAGGCGCACGACGATCTTGTCGCTCCACGCACTCGCGCCACCCATATGCCCATCGACCAGCGGCCGCACCTTGGAAAGATAGGCTTCCGACATCGGCCCGGCATAAAGAACCGTCGCAAAGGCCACCTGTCCGCCGAGCACCGCCTGCTCTGCCGCAAGCAGCGCCACGGCATCGGAGAGGCGCAGTTCCTCGGCATGGATCAGCCGGCCGGACCGGCGGATGCGCCAGCGATCGCGAAACAGGCCCATCTCCATCGTCTCGCCCATCGCCTTGCGCCCGAGCAGAATGGCCTCGACGGCCAGAAACTCGGCGCTGTCGTCGAGATCGACATCCAGACGGCGAAACAGCGAGGCGCGATCGAAGAGAATGGTTTCCTGCGGCAGCCAGTCGACGCGGGCGCCCGGCCCGACCTGGATCTGCGTCGTGACCTCGGCCGTACCGGTCGACGCCTTGTAGATCTTCTCGCAGGCTTGCGTTGTGACATCGATGCGCGTGCCCGCCCCGGCCGATACGCTCCAGTTCATGCGGTCGCCACCGGTCAATCCGCCGGCCGTATTGATGATGACAGCCTCCATCGACGCATTGAACGTATCCGGCAAGCGAATCTTCGCCGCGCCTTCCTGATAGAGCTCGTGGATCCGCGTGCGCCCGCCTTGCACCTTGGCAGCGAGATGCCCGCGTCCTTCCGCTCTCTGCAGTCTTGTCGTGCCCGCCGCCGCGCCTGTCATGCCACCCCCGTACAGATGCCGTTCTGTCTGGCACTTTGCGTTGAATGTGTCTGGTGACTGCAGGAAAGCAAGTCCCGTGCCGCATTCCGAAAGCCTGTGGCCCACGGACGATCCGGATGGCGCGAAAGGCATTTGCCGCAAAATGCGGCATCTGCCAGCGCGATCACCAGAAAGATCACACAGTCAGATGGCGGCGCGCTTCCGACGTGTCCAAAGTTTCGGCAAGACCTTCGTGCACGATCTCGCCGCGGTCCATGATGTAGACATAGTCGGCAAGCTCGCGGCAGAAATCGAGATATTGCTCGACCAGCAGGATCGCCATGCCGGTGGAATCGCGCAAATAGCGTATCGCCCGGCCGATATCCTTGATGATCGACGGCTGGATGCCCTCGGTCGGCTCGTCGAGCACCAGGATCTTCGGACGCGTGACCATGGCGCGGCCGATCGCCAGCTGCTGCTGCTGCCCGCCCGAGAGATCGCCGCCGCGACGCGACAACATCGACTTCAGCACCGGGAAGAGACTGAAGATATCATCAGGGATATTGCGGTCGCGGCGGCCAAGCGGAGCAAAGCCGGTTTCGAGGTTTTCCTTGACGGTCAAAAGAGGGAAGATTTCGCGCCCCTGTGGCACATAGCCGATGCCCTGTTTGGCGCGGGCAAAGGGCGGCAACCCGTTCAACTTCGCATCGTTGAAGGTAATCGTGCCGGCCGAAAGGGGATGCTGGCCCGTAACGGCGCGCAGAAGAGAACTCTTCCCCACGCCGTTACGCCCCAGCACGCAGGTAATCTTTCCCATCTCCGCCTTGACGGAGATGCCGCGTAGCGCCTGCGCTGCGCCATAATGAAGATTTGCGTTTTCGACTGTCAGCATCTTAGCGCCCCAGATAGTTCTCGATCACCTTCGGATCGGAGCTCACAAAATCGATCGAGCCTTCCGCCAGCACCGAGCCTTCAGCAAGACAGGTCACCTTCACACCGAGATCGCGAATGAAACCCATGTCATGCTCGACCACGACGACCGACCGAGTCTTGGCGATGTCCTTGAGGAGAATGGCCGTTTCCGCCGTTTCCGCATCGGTCATACCGGCCACCGGTTCATCGACCAGCAACAGCTTCGGCTCCTGCGCCAGCAGCATGCCGATCTCCAGCCACTGCTTCTGGCCATGCGACAGGTTGGCCGCAAATTCGTCGCGCCGATGCGTCAGCCGTACCGTCTCCAGGATCTCCTCGATGCGCGCCTTGTCCTCACCGGACAGCCGATAGAACAGCGTCGAGAACACCGTGCGACGGCGGTTCAACGCAAGCTCCAGATTGTCCCAGACCGTGTGGCTCTCGAAGACTGTCGGCTTCTGAAACTTCCGGCCGATGCCGAGCTGAGCGATATCGGCCTCGTCCTTCTTGGTGAGGTCGATATTGCCGTTGAAGAACACCTCGCCCTCATCGGGCCGGGTCTTGCCGGTGATGATATCCATCATCGTCGTCTTGCCGGCACCGTTCGGGCCGATGATGGCCCTGAGTTCGCCGGGCTCGATGACGATCGATAGCGAGTTCAAAGCCTTGAATCCGTCGAAGGAGACCGACACGCCATTGAGATAGAGTACGCTGTTGGGTTTGACGTCGGGGATCATGGGTCTACTCCGCAGCCTGGATTTTCGCGTCGACACCTTCTTCGGCCACCACCGGCGGCACGTCATTTGAAACCGGCTTCCGCTTGCCGACATGCTGGGCGATCGTGCCGACGATGCCCTTCGGCAGGAGCAGCGTGACGAGCACGAAGAGACCGCCGAGCGCAAAGAGCCAGTAATCGGGGAAGAGGCCGGTAAAGATCGTCTTGCCGCCGTTGACGAGGATGGCGCCGATGATCGGCCCGATCAGCGTTGCGCGCCCGCCGACAGCCGTCCAGATGACGACTTCGATGGAGTTGGCCGGCGCGAATTCACCGGGATTGATGATGCCGACCTGCGGCACGTAGAGCGCTCCGGCAATGCCTGCCATCATCGCCGAGACGACGAAGGTGAAGAGCTTGAAATGCTCGACGCGGTAGCCGAGGAAGCGCGTGCGGCTTTCCGCATCGCGCACGCCGACCAGCACCTTGCCGAATTTCGAGCGGACGATGGCCGAGGCAATCATCAGCGACAGAGCAAGGAAGATCGCCGTGGCTGCAAAGAGCGTGGCACGCGTACTGTCCGCCTGCACGTTGAAACCGAGGATTTCCTTGAAATCGGTCATGCCGTTATTGCCGCCGAAGCCCATGTCGTTGCGGAAGAAGGCAAGCAACAGCGCATAAGTCATCGCCTGCGTGATGATCGACAGATAGACGCCGTTGACTCTGCTGCGGAAGGCGAACCAGCCGAAGACGAAGGCGAGCAGTCCGGGCACGAGCAGCACCATCAGCGCCGCAAACCAGAACTGGTCGAAGCCGTACCAGAACCAGGGCAGTTCCTTCCAGTTCAGGAAGACCATGAAATCAGGCAGGATGGGGTCGCCATAAACGCCGCGCGGCCCGATCTGCCGCATGAGATACATGCCCATCGCATAACCGCCGAGCGCGAAGAACGCGCCATGGCCAAGCGAGAGAATACCGCAGAAGCCCCAGACGAGATCGAGCGCCAGCGCCAGCAGCGCATAGGTCAGGTATTTGCCGAACAGCGCCATGATGTAAGTCGGCACATGCAGCGGGTTGTCCGCTGCGGTGGCCAGATTGAGCACCGGCACCAGAACCGCCACTGCCAGCAGGATGGCGATGGCAATCGAGATCCGGCGATCGAGAGACCGGAGAAGGAAGGCCGTAATCATGCTTCCACCGCCCTTCCTTTGAGTGCGAAGAGCCCGCGCGGACGCTTCTGGATGAAGAGAATAATGAGGACAAGCACCAGGATCTTGCCGAGCACGGCGCCGGCAAAGGGCTCGAGAAACTTGTTGACGACGCCGAGCGACAGGGCGCCGACGAGCGTGCCCCAGAGATTGCCGACACCGCCGAWGACCACGACCATGAAACTGTCGATGATGTAACTCTGGCCGAGGTTCGGCGAGACGTTATCGATCTGCGAGAGCGCCACACCCGCCATGCCGGCAATGCCGGAGCCGAGCGCGAAGGTGAAGGCGTCGACCCAGCCGGTGCGGATACCCATGGACGAAGCCATGCGGCGGTTCTGGGTGACGGCACGCATCTGCAGGCCGAAGGCGGAGCGCTTCAACAGCATCAGCAACGCCACGAAAACCGCCATCGAGAAGACGATGATCCACAGACGGTTCCAGGTGATCGCCAAACCGCCGAACTCGAAAGCACCCGACATCCAGCTCGGATTGCGAACCTCGCGATTGGTCGGGCCGAAGACCGTACGCACCGCCTGCTGGAGGATCAGCGACACGCCCCAGGTGGCAAGCAGCGTTTCCAGCGGCCGGCCGTAGAGATAGCGGATCACGGATCGTTCGATGACGAGGCCGACGAAACCGGTGAAGATGAAAGCGGCGGGCACGGCAAAGGCCAGCGAATAATCCGCCATGCCGGGGAAGGTCGAGGTTATGTATTCCTGCACGACATAGGTCGTGTAAGCTCCGATCATCACCATTTCGCCATGCGCCATGTTGATGACGCCCATCACGCCGAAGGTGATGGCAAGGCCGATCGCCGCAAGCAGCAGCACCGAACCTAGCGACAGTCCGTACCAGACGTTCTGAACGATATTCCAGAGAGCCAGGCTGCGGTTGATGGTGGAAATATGCGCCTGAATAGCGGGCTTGAGATCATCGGGAGCCGTTGCCAGCGCCGTGGTCAGAATGGTCAGCACATCGCGGCCGCCGCGGGCTGCGACCGTATCGATGGCAGCCTTCTTCTCCTCGGCGCTCATATCGCTCTTCAGCACCATAACGGCGCGGGCCGCTTCCATGGTGCTCTTGATCTCGGCGTCCTTTTCATCCGCCAATGCGGAGTTCAGCAGATCGAGATTGGCTGGATCGGCATCTTTCAGAAGGCCCTGGGCAGCCGCAAAGCGAGCGCCGCGATCGGGGCTCAGCAACGTCAGCTGGCTCATCTGGCTGGCAATGAGCGTGCGCACCGAATTGTTGACCCTGACCTTCGACATCGTGTCGGGATCAATGTCGGCCACAGCCGCGCCGGTGAGCGGATCGGAATAGGTCGGCTCGTCATCCGTGCCGCCCTGCAGGAGCACGGGACCGCCCTCGTCCGAATTGACGTAAAGCAGGCCGTCGCTCAGCTGCTGCAATATCTGGCTGACATGCGCATCCTTGGAAGCGACGAGCGCCTTGATGGCCGCTTCACGCTCCGGAAAACCGCCAACGCCAAGCGCATCGACAAGGGCGTGGACATCATCCTGGGCCTTCAGACCGGCCGTTAGCCCCGTGAGTGTCAGGCAAACAGTCAAAAGAAAGATCTTGATGGCGCGATACATCGGCTTTCCCGCCTAAATTATCCTGGCAACCGCTGGGGACAGAGCTTCCGCCCGGATTTGAAATCCGGACGGAAGTCTTGGAGGCTCGTGTCGGAGCGGCTAACTCAGGAACCCTTGCCGCCGCACTTGCCAGTGGCAACGTTGAAGTTGCCGCAGTTCATAGGCTTGCGCCAATCGGAGATCAGATCCTTGGAGTCCGGCAGGAAGTCGGACCATTCGTCGCCGACGACCGCGGGGGTCTGCTGGACGATTTCGAACTGGCCGTCGGCCTGAATTTCACCGATCAGCACCGGCTTGGTGATGTGGTGGTTCGGCATGACTGTCGCAGTGCCACCGGAGAGGTTCGGAACGGAGACGCCGATAATGTGGTCGAGTACGGCATCCGTATCGGTCGTGCCGGCAGCCTGAACGGCCTTAACCCAGGCGTTGAAGCCGATATAGGCAGCTTCCATCGGGTCGTTGGTCACGCGCTTGTCGTTCTTGGTATAGGCGTGCCATTCCTTGATGAACTTCTTGTTGATCGGCGTATCGACCGATTCAAAGTAGTTCCACGCCGCCAGGTGGCCGACGAGCGGCTTGGTGTCGAGACCGGCAAGCTCTTCTTCGCCGACCGAGAAGGCGACGACCGGAATGTCGGTCGCCTTGACGCCCTGGTTGCCGAGTTCCTTGTAGAAGGGAACGTTGGCGTCACCATTGATGGTGGAAACGACGGCGGTCTTCTTGCCGGCTGCACCGAATTCCTTGATCTTCGAGACTTCCGTCTGCCAGTCGGAGAAGCCGAATGGCGTGTAGTTGATCAGGATGTCTTCCTTCGGAATGCCCTTGGATTCGAGATAGGCTTCGAGGATCTTGTTGGTCGTGCGCGGATAGACATAGTCGGTGCCTTCGAGCACGAAGCGCTTAACGCCTTCATTCTTCATCAGGTAGTCGACCGCAGGGATCGCCTGCTGGTTCGGCGCGGCACCGGTGTAGAAGATGTTGCGCGAGGATTCTTCACCTTCGTACTGAACCGGGTAGAAAAGCAGCGAGTTCAGCTCTTCGAAGACGGGCAGCACCGACTTGCGTGAAGAGGAGGTCCAGCAACCGAAAACGGCCGCAACCTTGTCCTTCTCGATCAGCTCGCGCGCCTTTTCCGCAAAGAGCGGCCAATCGGAAGCCGGATCGACGACGACGGCCTCAAGCTTCTTGCCGAGAAGGCCGCCCTTCTTGTTCTGCTCATCGATGAGCATCAGCATGGCGTCTTTCAGCGTGGTTTCGGAAATCGCCATCGTGCCGGAAAGCGAGTGCAGCACGCCGACCTTGATCGTATCGTCGGCGGCAATCGCACCGTGGAAGGYAGCCGATGCCGCCATGACGGCGCCAAGTGCTGCGCCCCTAAGGGTGGATTTGAGATTCATATGGTTGATCCCCTCTTCTTGTTCCGCAACAGGCCGGAAACGGAAATTAACTGTTGCCGAGAGGACTATCGGGTGCTGCAGCGCAAAAACACATACGCAAAATGACGTAGGCGGCAGGGGCAAACGGGCAGGCAAKGACAAGACAGGGCATCCCGCGGAGGGCATGCCCTGTCGGTTTGATATTATCCGCCGATCGTCAAGGTGACCGATGTCGGGCCGTAGGAAAGGGTCGCCTTGTGGCCGGAGAGGGTGAACTTGTCGAAGATGCCGGTGACGGCTCCCGCCTTCAGGATCTCGATCTTCGTTCCGGCCGCCGGGGCGTAGCCCGAGGCAAGTGTCACGTCGAGAGTGCCGGCGAGCGCCGCCTTGCCCGCGATGACCACCGTGCCTGCCCCGTCAGCACCGAGCGTCGGCTTCGCCGTGGCATTGGCGAACTGCTGGTATTCGCCGCCTACGATCAAGGGCTTGTCTGCTGCCAGAACGAGAGAACCGCCATTCACGGACAGTCCGCCGGTGCCGAAGGCCGAGGGCGAGCCTGCCACCAGCACGCCTTCCTCCAGCACCGTGCCGCCAGCATAGCTGTTGGCGCCTGATAGCCCGAGGATGCCGCTGCCGCCCTTCACCAGCCTGCCCTTGCCGCCGATGTCGTTGCGCCAGGTGTCGATCGCGTTGAAGCCGCCCCTTGCCGCATCCATCCTCACGGTCACATCCTGTTCGAAGGCGCCGTAGCCATCGGCGGCGGCAAACAGGTTGAGGCGACCGTAACCTTCCGCGTCATCGAGGAGCGGGTAGCCGGAGGCAACCTCCGTCGTCTTCAGCACGTCGCGGCGCTGTTCACCGTCGAGATAAGGCAGACGTGTTTCGAGAAGCGCTTCGGCGCCCTGCGGCACGCGGGCCGCCCGATCGGTCGCATGGATCGACGGCAGGCCGTAGCTCAGGCGTTGAAGCACATAAGCTCGGTTGGCATCATGATCGGCGAAACGGTCTGCGGCCAGCGGCGCTGCATGAGCCACGACTTCGAGCGCGCCCGCATCCGCAACGCCTGATTTGGCAATGAGCCATGCCTGCGCCTGGGCGTAAGCATCGCTCTTCAACGCGGCATTGCCGGCCTTGTTCAGATTATAGACGACGGTGGCAGTGCCGAGCATGCGGCCGCCCATCACGTCGAGCGGAGAATGCATGCCGGCAAGGATGCGGTCTTCACCCAGTTCGCTGGCGCGCGTGAGCATTTCCTGAAAACGCTGCGGCACGAGATAGGCCATGGCAAGCGCATCCCGCCAGGCTTCCGCCGTGTGTCCGCTCGGGAAACCGCCGTCTTCGGCCAGCTTACCGCTCTTGGCGGTCTCGAGCGCCGGGACAACCGACACGTCCTGGCTCCAGCGGTAGGGACGGCCATATTTGAAATAACGCTTGGCGGGCTCCGTCGAGCCATCACCACTCGCGGCATTGATGAAGTCGATGGCAAGGCCCATGTCCGGATTGGCGTCGGTCTTGTTTTCGGTGTCCGGCTTGCTGCCGGCGCCGCGATTATTGCCCTTGTCGTCGTATTTGACCGTCGTCGCATCGGCCGCGACCTCGGTGATCGTGGTGGTCTGCTTGGAGCCCGCTTTCCAGGCATCCGTCAGCGGACCGAGGCCGTCGACGATGCTGGCATTCTTGCCCCGCCGATCGTCGAGATAGGCGGCAACCGCCTGAGCGTCCGTCCGCGCCCGCGTCGCTTTGACGACATAGGCGATGTTCGCATCGTGGACGAGCTTGTTGACGACCTGGCCGTCGGTCTTGCTGAAGGGAATGCCGTCCCAATCCGTCTTGGCAACAGCAGGACAATTATCCTTGGCCGGAGCCTCTACGCCGGCATCGACGAACGACGTGCGCGGTGTCCAGATTTCGAGGAAGCCTGAGAGAAGATGGACGGCGGCATTGGCGTCTGCCGTCGAGAAGCAGGCGTCGCCCCGCTTGTTGGTGTTTCCGGCCTCCACATAGGGCGCTTTCGCCGTCGTGGCCTGCTCGGCGGCGGCAAGCGATGGCACGATCGAAAGAAGGCAGACGAGAGCGGTGCTCAGACGGCAAAGGCTTAAGACAGACATGGGCGACACCCGAAATCGTTGAACGAACGGCAGGAGAGTTAGAGCCCTTATGTGACGGACCGGTTTCAAAAATATTGCCGTTCTGTGAATCTGCCAGGGCTCCGCCTCTTGCCTTTCCCGCCCGTCCCGCCAAAAGTGGCATGGAGACGATGAGCCCAACCAGGATGCCGGAAAGAGGGCATGACAGCGCGCCAACGCATCATTCCGGTGAGACGCGAATATAATCGCTGGGTCGCCAACCAGACGCTGGAAGACTACGCGCTGCGCTTCACGGCCAAGAGCGCCCGGCGCTTCTCCTCCCAGCGCATCTCGCAGACGGCGATCGGCGCAATCTCCTTCCTGGCGCTGGAAGCGATCGGCGGCGCCATCACACTGTCCTACGGCACGACCAATGCCTTCTTCGCCATCGTCGTCGCCTCCATCGCCATGCTGGCAATCGGCCTGCCGATCAGCCGCTACGCGATCCGCCACGGCGTCGACATCGACCTGCTGACACGCGGCGCCGGCTTCGGTTACATCGGCTCCACAATCACTTCGCTGATCTATGCAAGCTTCACCTTCATGCTGTTTGCGATCGAGGCCTCGATCATGTCCGGCGCGCTGGAGCTGACGCTCGGCATTCCCTTGTGGATCGGCTACATCATCAGCGCCGTCATGGTGATCCCGCTCGTCACCCATGGGGTGCGGCTCATCAGCAAGTTCCAGCTGATGACCCAGCCTTTCTGGATCATCCTGAACATCCTGCCCTTCATTTTCATCGCCTTCCTGGACTGGGGCCAATTCGATGTCTGGCGCGCCTTTGCCGGCATCCGCCACGCCTCCGGCCCGCCCGGCACGGTCGCAGATTTCAACCTCGTCGAATTCGGCGCCGCCTCTGCCGTCATCCTGGCGCTCATGTCGCAGATCGGCGAACAGGCGGACTTCCTGCGCTTCCTGCCGCCCGACCCACAGCGCAAGTGGCGCCACCGCCTCGCCATTTTCCTCGCCGGCCCCGGCTGGGTCGTCATCGGTGCACCGAAGCTGCTTGCCGGTTCCTTCCTGGTCGTTTTGACCTTTACCTCGGGCGTGCCGCTCGACCGCGCCGCCGACCCGGCACAGATGTATCTGACCGCCTTCGGCTACATGATCCCCTGGCACAATGCCGCCCTACTGCTGATGGCTGCCTTCGTGGTCGTCTCGCAGCTGAAGATCAATGTGATGAATGCCTATGCCGGTTCGCTCGCCTGGTCGAACTTCTTCTCACGGCTAACCCACAGCCACCCCGGCCGGGTCATCTGGCTGGTCTTCAACGTGGCAATCGCGCTGTTGTTGATGGAACTCGGCATCTACAGGTTGCTCGAGGAAACGCTCGGCATCTTCTCGATCATCGCCATGGCATGGCTCTGCACGATCTCGGCCGACCTATTCATCAACAAGCCGCTCGGCCTTGCCCCTCCCGGCATCGAGTTCAAGCGCGCCCATCTTTACGACATCAATCCAGTCGGCCTCGGCGCCATGACGCTGTCTGCCGGCATCGCGCTGGTTGCCCATTTCGGCCTCTTCGGCTCGGTCGCGGCATCGCTTGCGCCTTACATCACACTCGTCATCGCGCTGATCGCCTCGCCCGCCATCGCCTGGGCAACCAAAGGCAAATTCTATCTCGCCCGCAAGCCGCGGCACGCCTGGAAGAAGCTGACTGCTATCACCTGCTCCGTCTGCGAACATCCCTTTGAACCGGAAGACATGGCCTGGTGCCCGGCTTATGCCGCGCCGATCTGCTCGCTCTGCTGCTCGCTCGACAGCCGGTGCCACGACATGTGCAAGCCGAACGCGCGTTTGAACGCACAGGTCGGCGCCGTCGCTAAGACCCTGCTGCCGGCAAACATCGTCCAGAAACTGACGACCCGCCTCGGCCGCTATGGCATCGCGGTGGCGCTTGCATTGACGGCCGTGGGCGCAATCCTTGCGATGATCGCGCATCAGGTCGCCTCGGCCTCACCAGAGACCGCCGAAGTCGTCAACCGCACAATTCTGATCGTCTTCTTCGTCTTTTCGGTCATCGCCGGCATCGCCTGCTGGTTCTATGTGCTCGCACATGACAGCCGCGTCGTTGCCGAAGAAGAATCGTCTCGCCAGAACACGCTGCTTCTCAAAGAGATCGCTGCTCACAAAAAGACCGATGCCGCCCTCCAGAGCGCCAAGGAAACGGCCGAGGCCGCCAACCGCGCCAAGAGCCGCTATGTCG
>NZ_JBFUBG010000033.1:0-58034 GCF_056405875.1 Rhizobium sp. P1_E6
CATGACGGTACCCTCGAAGCTCGCAAACAGCGCGAGAACCTTCGGATCAAGCTTGCTCTCGGCCTCGGCCAGATCGGCCGCAAGCGCCTTGGCATCATCAACGGAAAGCCCGGCCTTCTCCAGCGCCGCAGCCTCCTTTATGCCGTCGCCGCTGCAGAGAAAAATACTCCAGCCGTGATGGCCCTTTTTCAGCAGTGCACGGCCGCCCCGCCCGTCCTGCTGCCAGCCGGCAATCGCCCAGTCGTTCTCCGCGACCACGGGCAGGATTGTCAGCGGCTTGTCCGGCCGCTCGAACATGGTCTTCAGCGTCGCGGGGATGGCCTCTTCCGGCGGCGGGCCGGACATATCCATCTCCATGTCCATGCCTTCCATGCCGGGCATGCTCATCGCCCCATGGTCCACGCCGCCATGATCCATAGTCTTGGCCGCACCACCGACATCATCGAGCGGCCCGGCGATCTTGCCGACGGCAAAATCGACCGTGATCGTGCCCGCCTTCTCGAAACTCAGCAACGCCCTGATCGTCTCGCCCTGTTTGAAGGGCTTTGCGACGTCCTGAAACATCAGATGGTAACTGGGCGCAAGCGTCACCGTCTGCCCGGCGGGAATGGCAAGCCCGCCCTTCAGCTCGCGCATGGTCATGATACCGTTCGCCATCGTCATCTGGTGCAGTTGCACGGTTCTGGCGCGATCGGAGCTCGCGGCAACAAGCTTGTCCGGCTCGCTGCCGCTATTGGTGATGACAAGGTAACCATCGCCCACCTTGGCGCCCGGCACCATCGAATGCGAGGCCGCATGGTCGATCCGGATAGTACCGGCCGCCGGTTCCTGTGCAACCGCAGCTGTCGCGATCAGCAGGCTCATCAGGAAAGAAATAATCGTCTTCATCATCCCCTCCTCAGGCAAAGGCGCGCTTTAGCGGCGGCACGAAACGGATCACCATCTGGTCGAAGGCGATCATCAACAGGATCAGCAATCCACTCATCGGAAACGCGACGGCGAAGACCAGCACGATGGTCCAGAGCCCGAGATAGACGGAGCGCTGCGGCGGCATGGGCGGCACGCCGACCCGCCCGGCCGGTCGCCGCTTCCACCACATGACGGCGCCGGTGACGCAGGAGAGGATGATGACAAGGCAGGTCGCCAGCATCAGCAGCTGATTGAAGAGCCCGAACTCCTGCCCCTGATGCACATTGATGCCCCATTCGATTGCTTGGCCGAGGAAAGGATACTGGCCGAAGGAGAGATCGATGAGCGGCTTGCCGGAATACTGGTCGATATGGAGTGTGCGCTCGTTGGTGAGGTCGTCGGGATAGACGGCCGCCGTATAGACGCCGGTCTCGCTGCCGGGAATGGCGAGATCGAAGCCCGGCGCCATGCCGAGCCCGCGTGCGATTTCCACCGCCTTGTCGAGGCCAACAGGCTTCTTCGATTGCGCCGCCGCGATGTCCGACAACGGCACCGGCGCCCTCTCGACGATCCAGCCCGCCTTCGGCAGGATATCCTCCGTCACCTTCTGCGACTTCGGCACCGCATCCCAGAGCTGCACGGGATAGCCGAGATCATGGCTCGTGAGCCACGCATTCACGTTGGCGCCCCAATAGCCGGACCAGGGCATGCCGGTCATCGCCATGAAGAAGATCAGGATGCCGGCGAATGCGCCGGTCACCGCATGCAGATCCCGCCAGAAGACCCGTCGCGCAGGCGTGCCGCGCACGGTCACGACCCCACCCGTCTGCCGCCGCGGCCACCAGAGATAGATGCCGGTCACGACGAGCACCATGGCAAAACCGCCGGTGATCTCGATCAGCTTGTTGGGCAGGCCGCCGAACAGCGCAAGGCTGTGGATGCGTTTGACGACATAGTTGAACTCCTCGGTCGTCCCGACCGTGTCCAGCACCTTGCCGTCATAGGGATTGACGAAGACCAGCGTCTGGCCGGCATCTGACGACACCGTGACGATCGCCGAACGATCGGCCCCGGCCGGGTCCTTGTAGGAGCTCGCAACCGAGCCGGGCACCGCGGCTGCCGCGATATCGGCAATCTTCTGCGGCAACAGCGCCTCGCCGGCGGGCTGAACTGTATAGCGATAGGCAAAGACCGTATCGTTGATCTCGTCCTTGAAGAGATAGAGCGAGCCGGTAATGGCAAGGTTCAACAGGAAGGGAATGGTGAGCAGGCCGGCGAAGAAATGCCAGCGCCAGATGGCGCGATAGAGCGAAACGCCCGATGTGGCGTTCTCTGCCGACTCAGTGGCAGTGATTGTAGACATGGAAGTAGATCCGAATCCTCGGCCGGCGGCGTCAGAGCGGCCCGACCATGATTGCAAGACGCATCACGGCCAGAGCCACGACGCGGGTTCAGGCAAGGATCGGATTGGCAGGCGGGGCGCGCGGCCCGGTATTGGGCGGGAAAAGCTGGCGATGGAAAGCTTCGACGCGGCGCGGCAGCTCCACCTTGAACGTAAAGCCGATGCGCGCACCGGTGATATCCGCCGGCTGCGGCAGCACGACGGAAGCGCTGATGCGGCAAGCTTCGCACGGGTTGAGATGCGCAATCTTGCCATGCTCCTTGCCGTGATCATCGACAACGGTAACGCAGAGCGTCGGCAGCGTGCCGTCAGGCAGCACATACTGGGCAAGTGCCGCAGGGCTCAGGGCATCTTCGGCGACGGCCGGAACCTGATGCGCAAGACCGACGAAGACGAGCGCGATGGTGCACAGAATGCGCACCAGCCATTGCTCGATCCTGTCCAGACGATATTGCATCGTTCCCCTGCGCCTCGAGGCCCCTACCTCAGCATCGAATCCGTGATAGCGGCATCTGCGGCAAAGCTCAATGCGACATTCATGACCGGACGACGGATCGTAGCGGCTCAAGGCAGTCGGATTGAATGGTGACGGATGGGACAGAAGCAAACCCGCCCATCCGTCGAAATCCGCCTCACGCATCCACGTCGGCCGAATGCGCCAGTTCCGACTGGGCCTTGAAGCCGCCGGTCACCCGACTCAAGCGCGATCGAAGGCGGCGCGGTTTTGCTCGACAAAAGCCTCCACCGTCATCGGCGGCGTTCCCGTGAACTGCTCGATAACGTCGTTGGTGCCCGCAAAGACGCCGTTGCGGCAGTCCTCGGCGATGCACTGGAAGTGCTGGATGATGAAATCGTCAAGGCCGAAACTCTTGAGGCGCGCCGTATAGGCTTCGACAGTCGCCGGCCGGTAGCCGATCTTGCGGCCGAGCACCTCGCTCATCCTTGCGGCGATCTCCGCCTCGCTGAGTTCCACCGGGCCGAACAGCGGATAGATCTTGCCGGCGTGCTCGGCCGGGTTTTCCAGCATGGCCGCAATCAGCCGCGCCTGGTCTTCGCCGGTAACAGGCGCATGCCTCCCCTCGCCATAGGGCAGCTCGATCACGCCCTCACTGGCGATGACATTGCTCACCCAGGGGAATGTCAGCCATTCGGAGAAGAAGGTCGGGCGGATATGGGCGGTCGGCACACCCGACCAGTCCAGCACGCGCTCGGCGACCCAGTGGTTGCGGGCAGCATGGCTTTTCGCCACCTCGCGCGCCGAAATCTGCGACATGTTGACGATAAGCTCGAGCTTTGCCCGCCGTGCGGCATCGGCAAAATAGGCCGTCACATCGATGAGATCCGGCCGGATCGGATAGCAGAGATAGGCGGCATTCACGCCCGCGACCGCGCTGATGACGGCATCGTGGTCGGTGAGGTCCCCGACCACCACCTCCGCCCCCGCCTCGGCGAGTGCTTGAGAACGCGCATCTTCCCGGTGCACGAGCGCTCGCACCTTGTGGCCCTTTTCCAGGAGGATGCGGGTCGTATGCTTGCCGGTTTTGCCGGTGGCTCCGGTCACCAGATAGGTCTTGGACATGGTCTTCTCCAGTTGTGAAAAGGGCGCAGGAATCCGCCGGAGCGAACCACGAGGCTCGTCCGTTACAAATCGCCCGCCCTCGAAATTTAGATTACGAGTGACATCTAATTAGATGTTGGGTACAATCTAAATTGTCAAGGCGCACGGAGACCGGAAATGCGAAAATCAAACGAGGAAGCGGCAAGGACGCGCCAGACCATCGTCGCCACCGCAGCCGACGAGATCAGGCGTTCGGGCATTGCTGAAGCAAGCGTCGCCGATATCATGGCCGCTGCCGGCCTGACGCCGGGCGGCTTCTACCGTCACTTCGAAAGCAAGGATCATCTGGTCGCCGAAGCGCTGGAAAAGGCTGGAGACCAGCTCGCCGGAAGCATGCGCAAAGTGCGCGACGAGGCCAGCTTCGACGATGTCGTCAACGCCTATATCGAAGCCACCCGGGCCGGCGGCAGAGCCGTGCCCTCCTGCCCCATCTCCTCCCTCGGCAGCGAGCTCGCCCGCTCTGGCCCAGAGGCGCGAGAAGCGGCCACCAAAGTGATCGAGGACATGTTCTCCGTCTTCGGCTCCGGCCCCGCCGGTACCAAGGCCAGCCGCCGCAAGGGAATGGCCGCCTTCGCCATGCTGGTCGGCGCGCTGACTTTGGCGCGTATTGTGACCGATGAAGAGATGGCGGATGAGATTCTGGATGTTGCACGGCAGAAAGTGCATCGGGCCGAGTGACCCTGCCCATTCGACACTCTTGCGAATCTCATAAGTCTGTGCTTATGTGTTGTCATGATGGAACACGACATTTTTCGAGCCCTGTCCGACCCGACGCGCCGCACGATCTTCGAGAAGCTTGCGGCAGGCAGCCTGAATGCCAGCGCGCTTCGCCAGGGCATGGAGATCAGCCAGCCGGCCATGTCCCAGCATCTCGCCGTGCTGCGGTCGGCAAGGTTGGTGCGCGAACAGAGGGAGGGCCGTTTCGTGAATTACGAGGTCGATCCGGATGGGCTGGCCCTAATCGCAGAATGGCTGGCGAAATATCGCGCCTACTGGCCGGCTCGCATCGATGCTCTCAAGCTCTTGCTGAAGGATATGGACCAATGAACGAGGTGAAGGCCCAAGTGCAGGCCGAGGCTCCGGAAACCGGCTTCGAACAGAGATACGAGCTGGATGCGCCGCCGGAAAAGGTCTGGCGGGCGATCAGCATTGCCGAATTTCGCGAGAGATGGCTGCCGAAGGAAGCGCTTGCCGATCCGCAATCGCTCTCCGAGACGCCGGGTAAGGAGGTTCGCTACAGATTGCGCGACGACAGCCCGCCCTTCCTGGAAAGCATCGTCACCTTCGCGATCACGCCCAATGCATCGGGCGGCACCAGCCTGCGGATCATCCACGAGCTGACCGGCGCGACATCAGTGCGTCTCACGAGATCGGTCGCCAACAGCAACGGCCCGACCCTCATGCTCGCCGCCTGACGCGGCAAGCATTCCCGTCATAGTCCCAAACGATTGGAGTTCGCCGATGCGCGAAGCGATGCAACTCGTCCCTATGGTCGTCGAACAATCCTCGAGAGGGGAACGATCCTTCGACATCTATTCCCGCCTCCTGCGCGAACGGATCATCTTTCTGAACGGCGAAATCAACGATACCGTTTCCGCCCTCGTCTGCGCCCAGCTTCTGTTCCTCGAAGCCGAAAATCCCAAGAAGCCGATCAATCTCTACATCAACTCGCCGGGTGGCGTCGTCACCAGCGGCTTTGCCATGTACGACACGATGCGCTTCATCCGCGCGCCGGTTCACACGCTCTGCATGGGAACGGCCCGCTCGATGGGCTCCTTCCTGCTGATGGCCGGCCAACCGGGAGAGCGGTATGCCCTGCCGAATGCCAGCATCCTCATCCACCAGCCCCTCGGCGGCTTCCAGGGGCAGGCTTCCGATATGCTGATCCATGCCGAGGAAATCAGGAAGACGAAGCTGCTCATGACGCAGCTCTACGCCGAACATTGCGGCCGATCCTATGATGAGTTCGAGCAGGCGATGGATCGCGACCGCTTCATGAGGGCTGAAGAGGCCCTGGAATGGGGGCTGATCGACCGTATCCTGACGGATCGAGAGGATGTGGCAGAGGTAGGAGCGCAATAGCCGTGCGCCCCGCCCGCCAGCCTAAACCTCAGCTACCGGCCTTCAATGCCGTATTGCAAAGGCTCCAGTAACCGCCGCCCTTCTGGATCCACTTCAGATTGTTCAGCGTGCCGGCATCCTTGTTGGCATGGTAGCTGTCGACGCAGGTATGCAGCCGACCCTTACCCGGCGTTTCGCTGGCATATTTCTTGTCGATCGCCTTCGGCATGGTCACGCCCTTGGGTGCCTTGACCGTCGGCTTTTCGGGTTCCTTGTCCGTCGTGGCGGCCACTGCCTTGTCATCGGCGGCATCTTCGGCGGCCGCATCCGCACCGCAGAACTTCGCCCGGAAGTCGTTCCACTTCATGTCCTTGGCCGAACCGTCGGCCTTGGCCGTCTGATATTTGGCGCTGCATTCCTTCATGGTCAGCGCCGAGGCCGGAGAAACGGAGAAGGGTGAAACCAAGAAGGCGGCGGCAATCAACGCTCCGGCGGAGGCGGGCACAAGCAATCTCGCAATCATCAGACATCCTCGTGTTTGGGGGCAGTTCACGGCATGCACGGCTTTGAAAGCTATGAGACGGTCCCGTTGGGCGTTGCCGCATCCACCGCCTGCGGCAGATGCTCGGCGAGCAGCTTGGACACCTCGCTGGTATCGACGCCGAACTTGGCGGCGAGATCGCGCAGCTGATCGGAGGACAGGGCCGCCTGGATCTGCTCTGCCGAAACGGGAAGATTGTGGCCGGTGCCAATCCACGATGAGACCTGCTCACCAAGACCTGCCGTATTGAGCTGCGAGACAATGCCCTGCAGCCCTCCGGCATTGTCGAATATCCGGGTTGCAACCGCGACGTAATCGACTTGCCTGCCGGCAAAAACGTCGGAGAGAACACCGCCTAAACCATCGAAAATACTCATGGTCACTCCTCCACCATCAGTGGATTCTATTTTAGCATGACGTGATATTTATGTCATTGCCGATTTACGGATGCGCGAGCGTCGGGTCCTTGACATCAGGCATCTTGCCGGGCTGTTCCTATCGGCCCAGATATATGAGCAGCATCCCGCAATCCCGCCCACTCCTGAAGACAGATCAGAAATGAAACGCCACGATTTCGATGATCTCGCCGCCTTTGTCATCGTCGCCGAAGAGCGCAGCTTTACGCGCGCCGCCACTCGCCTTGGCATTTCCTCCTCGGGCTTGAGCCACATGATGCGCCAGCTGGAGGAGAGGCTCGGCATGCGGCTTCTCGCCCGCACTACCCGCAGCGTCGCCACCACGGAGGCCGGCGAGCGCCTGCTGATCACGCTCCAGCCCGCCTTTGCCGAGATCAGCCGCGGCCTGCAGGAACTTGGCAATCTCAGGGAAAAACCCTCCGGCACCGTGCGCATCACTGCCGGCAAACATGCCGCAACCTCGCTCGTCATGCCGATCCTGCCGGAGTTTCATCGCACCTATCCGGATATTCGCGTGGAGCTGATCGTCGGCGACCGGTTCGAGGATATCGTCGCTTCGCGCTTCGATGCCGGCATCCGCTTCGGCKAGCGCATCGACAAGGATATGATCGGTTTGCGCATCGGCCCGGACATACGCGCCGCCGTCGTCGGCTCGCCCGATTATTTCGCCCGCTTTGCGCAGCCGAAAACACCGCACGATCTCGCCGATCATGATTGCGTGACCTATTACATGGCCTCGTTGGCCGGCCCCTATGCCTGGGAATTCGAGGAAAATGGCCGCGACATCGAGGTGAAGGTGTCTGGCAGCTTTATGGTCAACGATTCCGAGATGATGATCGAGGCCGCCCTTTCAGGTTCCGGCCTCGTCTATGTCTTCGAGGATTTCACCGCCGAGCATGTCAGGAGCGGCCGGCTGATCCGCGTGCTGGAGGATTACTGCAAGCCCTTCACCGGCTATTCCCTCTATTACCCGAGCCGGCGACAGATGCCGCCGGCCCTTTCGGTCTTCGTCGAGGCGCTGCGCGCCATCCCCAAACGGTCAGCCGGTCAAGCCGCCTGAGCCGCCGGCATCGTCACCATGTCGATGACGAAGCGGTAGCGCACATCGCCGCGCTCCAGCCGCTCGAAGGCTCCAGCGATATCGGCCATGGCGATCATCTCGCATTCCGGCAGGATGTTCTTGCGGCCGCAGAAATCCAGCATCTCCTGCGTCTGCCTGATGCCACCGCTCGGCGTGCCGGCAATGCGCCGGCGTGCGCCGAGGATCAAGAGGTTATTGAACTTCGGCGTATCGACCAGCGACCCGGCAATCACAAGCGTGCCATCGGCATCGAGCAGGTTGAGGTAGGGGCTGAGATCGTGCTCGTAGGGCACAGTGTCGATGATGACATCGAAGGCAAAGGCCGAAGCCTCCATCGCCTGGGTATCGGTCGACAGCAGCACCTTGTCGGCGCCGAGTGCGCGCGCCGTCTCGATCTTGCCTTCCGAGCGCGTCATGACCGTCACATGCGCGCCGAGCGCGGAGGCAAACTTCACGGCCAGATGGCCGAGTCCGCCAAGTCCGATCACGCCCACCCGGCTGCCGGGGCCGACATTCCAGGTGCGCAGCGGTGAATAGGTGGTGATCCCGGCGCAAAGCAGTGGACCGACGCGCGCCAGATCCAGCCCGTCCGGCACCCGCAGCACGAATTCCTCGCGCACGACGACATGGTCGGAATAGCCGCCATAGGTGGTCTCGCCCGTCACCCGGTCCTTGCCGTTATAGGTGACGGTGACGCCCTTGTAGCACATCTGCTCTTCATTGCGCCGGCACTGGGCGCATTCCATGCAGCTGTCGATGATCGTGCCGACGGCGACATTGTCGCCCACCCTGAAGCGCGAAACGTTGCTGCCGATGGCCGATACCCGCCCGACGATCTCGTGCCCCGGCACGACGGGATAGGCCGAAAATCCCCAGTCGTTGCGGGCCATATGCAGATCGGTGTGGCAGACCCCGCAGTAGAGAATATCGATCGCCACGTCCTCGGGGCGCAATTCCCGGCGATCGAAGGAGAAAGGTTGCAACGGCGTGTTCGCATCGGTTGCGGCAAATCCTGATGTTCTCAATGGCTTATCCCTCGCGCTGTTGGAAACTTGACGCGGAAAGCCGCGCCGATGGGGATATAGCGCCGGCAGATTAGCCGGATTAGCGGCAGAATGCGGGATAGGCTTGTGAACGTGGCTCAGCAATTAGATGCGGCAGTCTTATTAAGTGCCCGCTACTGCCTCTCCTGCACGTTACGGTAAACCCCGCCGGCATTTACCGTAAAGTACTTCCGCGCCCTGAAACTCGTCTCTAGCGTGCAGGCCGACGGTCCAAACCGTCGTCCAACGGAGGATACCTGCATGGCAGAGGAGACGAAGAACCCATCCGTGACCGTGACCCGGCAAGGGCTCAGCCGCCGCGATCTGCTGGTCGCGAGCACGGCGCTGGCTGCGGCMGGCGTATCGCTATCTGCACCGGCTCCCGCACAGGCGCAACAGGCAACGACCTCAGGAACTGCCGGACGCAAACCGAACATCCTGATGATCATGGGTGACGATATCGGCTGGTTCAACCCGAGCATCTACCACCGCGGCATGATGGGATATCGCACCCCGAACATCGACCGCATCGGCAATGAGGGCGCCATGTTCACCGACTGGTACGGCGAGCAGAGCTGCACGGCCGGCCGCGCCGCCTTCATCACCGGCCAGTCGCCAATCAGGACGGGTCTCACCAAAGTCGGCCTGCCCGGCGCCGATCTCGGCATCCAGCCGGAAGACCCGACCGTTGCCGAATTCCTGAAATCACTCGGTTACGCCACCGGCCAGTTCGGCAAGAACCATCTCGGCGACAAGGATGAATTCCTGCCGACCAACCACGGCTTCGACGAATTCTTCGGCAATCTCTATCACCTCAATGCCGAGGAAGAGCCTGAGAACCCTGATTATCCCAAGGACCCGGAATTCCGCAAACGCTTCGGTCCGCGCGGCGTCATCAAGGCCTCGGCCGACGGCAGGATCGAGGATACCGGACCGCTGACGGTCAAGCGCATGGAGACCGTGGATCAGGAATTCCTGGCCGCCGCTCTCGACTTCATGGATCGCAAGCAGAATGCCGGCACACCCTGGTTCTGCTATTTCAACTCCACCCGCATGCACGTCAACACGCATCTGAAGGCCGATTCCGTCGGCAAGACCGGCCTTGGCGTCTATCCTGACGGCATGCTCGAACATGACGCCATGATCGGCGAACTCCTGAAGAAGCTGGACGATCTCGGCGTCGCCGACAATACGATCGTCGTCTATACCAGCGACAACGGCGCCGAGGTGATGACCTGGCCGGATGGCGGCACCACGCCTTTCCGGGGAGAAAAGGCAACCAACTGGGAAGGCGGCTATCGCGTGCCCACATGCATTCGCTGGCCTGGTGTCATCAAGCCCGGAACGATCCACAACGAGGCCTTCTCGCATTACGACCTGATCCCGACATTCTGCGCGGCGGCAGGCGAACCGGATATCGTGGCGAAATGCCTGACCGGCTATACCGCCGGCACCAAGACGTTCAAGGTGCATCTCGACGGCTACAATCTCATGCCCTTCCTGTCTGGAAGCGTAAACGAGACGCCGCGCCGCGATTTCCTCTACTGGAACGACGATGGCGAATTGGTCGCCGTCCGCGTGCTGAACTGGAAGGTCGTCTTCAAGTCGCAGGATCACACGGGCATCGGCGTCTGGCGCCAGCCATTCACCGAACTCAGGGCCCCGCTCCTCTTCAATCTCCGGGCCGACCCGTTCGAACGCGGCGACGAATCCATCGAATACGAAAAATGGTTCTTCGACCGCGCCTTCGTCATCGTTCCCTCGCAGGCGATCGTCGGGAAATGGCTGCAAAGCTTCGCGGAATTCCCCGTCCGTCAGAAGCCCGCGAGCTTCAATCTCGACGAGGTCATGCAGAAACTGTCGGCGCCGAAGAACTGATTGCAAAACATCACCGCAGCGAGGCGGCCGTCGCGCCGCCTGCTGCAGCCGACGTTCCCCTCCACCGGCAACAGTTCTCACTGCCCGTGCTTGACGTTGCGATCCGGTCACGATGAAAGCCGGCCAAACATCAAACGAGGCCAGCGCCCTAATTTCCCAAAAATCCGACAGCCAGGACTGGACAAGGCAAATGTAACTTTATAACAACGAAGATGTAATGTTATTACATTAAAGGAGATTTCATGTCCCGGCGCCTTTTCGCTGTCTTCGCAGTCGCCACCGCGCTCACCTCCGCCGCCCTGCCATCGGCTTCCCGCGCAGAGGAGGAACAGCAGGAAAGCTGGCGGCTTTTCGTGGCTGATCACAGCCTGCCGGTCGTCCGCGCCATCGATCTTGCGAGCGGCAGACAGATCGGTCGCTTCGATCTCAAGGGCTATGCCGCCCTGTCGCTGAGCGACACCGGGCGCACGGTCTTTGCGGTCCAGGGCGATGAGAATATCGTTCATGTCATCGATACCGGCATTGTCCTTTCCGATCATGGGGAGCATCGCGATCTCGAAGTGACGCCGCCGAAGCTGATCGGCGCGACGATAAAGGGCGAGAAGCCCGGCCATGTCGTGACGCATGGCGATGACGTGGCGATCTTCTACGACCGCACCGACCGCTTCGATCTCCTGAGGGAAAGTAGTCTGCTGCAGGCAAAGCCGGAGCCGAAGGCTTTCAACACCATCGCCGCCCATCACGGCGTCGCGGTGCCGATGGGCAATCACCTGCTGGTTTCAGTGCCGAACATGCAGGCGCCGGTCAAGGAAGGCGAGTTGCCGCCGCGCCTTGGCCTGCGCGTGCTCGACCGTGACGGACAACAGGTGGGCGATGTCGCGCCCTGCACCGGCCTGCATGGCGAGGCGACCTCCGCCCGCCTCGTCGCCTTCGGTTGCGAGGAAGGCGTGCTCGTCGCCCGCCCCGGCGGCACGAAAGGCCCCAAACTGGAGATGCTCGGCTATGGCGCGTCGCTGCCGCAAGGCAAGGTCTCGACCCTGCTCGGCGGGCGCTCCATGCAGTTCTTCCTCGGCAATTACGGGGAGGACAAGGTGGTGCTGATCGATCCCGACAGCACCGAAACACCCTACCGCGTCATAGACCTTCCGACCCGCCGCGTCGATTTCGTGCTCGATCCGGCACGGTTCCAGAATGCCTATATCCTCACCGAGGACGGCAAGCTGCACCTGCTCGATACGGTGAAGGGCGAGATCGTCAGATCGGAAACCGTCACGGAGCCCTACAGCAAGGATGGGCATTGGCGCGATCCGCGGCCGCGGCTGGCCGTGGCCGGCGATAATATCGCCATCACCGATCCTCGCCACAGCCTGATCCGCCTCGTCAGTAGCGAAACGCTGAAGGAAACGCGCACGATCCCCGTCGACGGCCAACCCTTCGCGCTCGTCGCCGCCGGCGGCTCGGGCGCCAGCCACTGAGCGGCTCCGGACCCGGGACACTTTGCATCCGGTGCTTGACGTCGCCCACGGCGGCGTCATAGATCAGGACGACGGTTCCCCGAGGAGAGCTTCGAGGGGATTAATAGGGAACACGGTGCGGACGACCCAAAAGGGACCAAGACCGTGGCTGCCCCCGCAACTGTAAGCGGATTGCTGGTTATATCCCGGAATGTATGGTGCGCCATTCATATCAGGACATGACAAGCGAGCCGGTCACTCCAAGGCCTCAGGGCCATGCCACTGTGCGAAAGCGCGGGAAGGCAGATGACCGACTGACATCCGTGAGCCAGGAGACCTGCCGTCAATCACGATCCAATCAGCCGGGCGGGGATGCCCGGACAAGGAGCAGACATGATTGACCTTAATCCCTGCCGCTTGCCGCATGCGATCCGTCCCGATTGGACCACCCGCCGCTAGCCCTCTCCCTCCACGCTTGGCTCACGCATCTGCGCGCGCCGGCGTCCGCTAGCCCTTTTCCTTCCGATCGAGAGTTTCCAATGCGCCAGTTACTTCCAGGCTTTTCCCTTGCGCTCGGGCTCGCCGGCTTTTGCCTGGCCGGCCTCGCAGCCCCCGCCTTCGCCGCCACCCGATACCCCCTCACCCTTACCAATTGCGGCCAGCCGGTCACGTTCGACAAGGCACCGGCCAAGATCGTTTCGATCGGCCAAGGCATGACCGAAGTGCTCTTCTCGCTCGGCCTTGCCGACAAGATCGCCGGCACGGCCGTCTGGGTCGGCCCGGTCCTGCCGCAATATGCCGACGCCAACAGCAGGATCAAACGACTGGCTGACAATGACCCGAGCTTCGAATCCGTCGTCGGTGTCGAGCCCGATCTGGTGGCTGCCGAATTCGAATGGCATGTCGGTACGCAGGGGTCCGTCGGCAAGCGCGAGCAGTTCAAAGATCTCGGCATCAACACCTATGTCGCGCCTGCCGATTGCGTCGCCAAGATCAACGCCGATGGCGGTGATGGCGTGCGCAAGGAGTTGTTCACGATGGACCTGATCTATCAGGAAATCACCGAACTCTCTGAAATCTTCGACATCAAGGACCGCGGCGACAGGCTGATCGCCGACCTGAAAAAGCGCGAGGCCGATGCCGCCGCATCCGTTGCCGGCGCTGCCGCAAAGAACCTGCCCGTCGTCTTCTGGTTCTCCAGTAAGGAGGTCAAGGGTGATGCCTTCATCGCCGGCAAGAACAGCGCACCGGCCTATATCCTGAAGACGCTCGGCGCGAAAAACGTCGTCAGCACGGAAGAGGAATGGCCCCTCGTCGGTTGGGAAACCATTGCGCAGGCCAATCCCGCTGTCATCGTCATAGCCACCATGGACCGCCGTCGCTATGCCGCCGACGATCCCAAGGTGAAGGTGGATTTCCTGGAGAATGATCCGGTCACCAGTGAACTCGATGCGGTGAAAAACAAGCGCTTCATCATGATGGACGCGCAGTCGATGAACCCGACGATCCGCACGATCGACGGTATCGAAACGCTCGCAAAGGGCATCAAGTCCTTCGGTCTGACGCAGTGAGCCAGGCTGCCTTGCGACAGAGGAAATGGTGGGCGCTCGCCGCGCTCACCATCGCCGCCTTCGTCCTGCTCGGGCTGGTGGTGAGCCTTGCCGTGTCTATAGGCGAGATCGCCATTCCTCTCGCCACCACGGCAAAGGCGGTGTCCAACCGCCTGTTCGGCACGGCATTCGAACTCAGCCGCATTCATCAGGGCATCGTCTGGGATTACCGCCTCAGCCGCGCGCTGGTGGCGGCCAGTGCCGGTGCGTCGCTGGCGCTCTGCGGCACGGTGTTGCAGGCGCTGCTGCGCAATCCGCTCGCCGAACCCTATGTGCTCGGCATTTCGGCCGGCGCCTCTACCGGGGCCGTCTGCGTCATGATATCAGGCTTCGGCTATGGCGTGCTCAGCCTCTCCGCCGGCGCCTTCATCGGCGCCGTCATTGCCTTCCTGCTGGTCGGCATTCTGGCAGCCGGTGTGGGCGGCACCAGCGAGCGCATCATTCTCTGCGGCGTGGCGGGCTCGCAGCTCTTCAATGCGCTGACCTCCTATATCGTCACCACGTCGGCCAATGCAGAACAGGCCCGCGGCGTGCTCTTCTGGCTGTTGGGGTCGCTGAGCGGCGTGCGCTGGCCGGATGTCTATCTCTCCCTGCCGGTCGCACTGACAGGCTTCGTCATCTGCCTTGCCCATGTGCGTGCGCTGGATGCCTTCGCCTTCGGCACGGATGCCGCAGCTTCCCTCGGCATCGCCGTGCGCCGGGTGCAGTTCACCCTGCTCGCCGTCACGGCTACGATGACCGCAAGCGTCGTCAGCATGGTCGGCTCCATCGGCTTCGTCGGCCTCGTCATTCCCCATGCCGCCCGCTTCCTGGTCGGCCCAGCCCATGGCCGCCTGCTGCCGGCGACAGCGCTTGGCGGGGCGATCTTCATGGTCGGCGCCGACATCGTCTCGCGCATCATCATTCCGCAGCAGATCCTGCCGATCGGCGTCGTCACCGCGCTCTTCGGCGCCCCGGCCTTCGCCATCATCCTTTATCGCGTGCGGAGAAGCGCATGAGCATATCAGTCGACAAGGTCACCTATGCCGCCGGCAATACCGTCATCGTCAATGGCGTCAGCATATCGGTCAAAAAGGGCAAGGTGCTCGGCCTGCTCGGGCCGAACGGCTCCGGAAAATCGAGTCTGCTCCGCCTGATCTGCCGGCTGCGGCAGGTCAGATCCGGCATCATCCGCCTCGGCGACGATGATGTCTCCGGCCTCTCGCGCGCCGCCCTTGCCCGCCGCATCGCTTTCGTCGAGCAGCAGACGACGACGGATACGCAGCTCACCGTGCGCGATATCGTCCGCCTCGGCCGCACGCCGCATCGCGGCCTCCTCTCGTCCTGGGCACCCGATGACGATGCCGCGGTCGAAGAAGCACTCGCCCGCGTCGACATGGGCGAACGCGCCGGCCAGCTCTGGCAGACACTGTCTGGCGGCGAGCGGCAACGGGTGCATATCGCCAGGGCGCTGGCCCAGACCCCAAGCGAACTGCTGCTCGACGAGCCGACCAACCATCTCGATATCCAGCACCAGCTCGATATCCTGGCCCTGGTCGCCAAACTCGGCCTCACCTCCATCATCGCGCTGCACGATCTCAATCTGGCAGCGATGTTCTGCGACCACTTGGCCGTGCTGCAGAAGGGCGAGGTCGTGGCCGCAGGCACGCCCGAGGAGGTGCTGACCGAAGCGCTGATCGCCCGCGTCTTCGGCGTGCGCGCCCATATCGAAAAATCACCCGTGCATGGCCGCGCACATATCCAGTATCGGATGGGGTAAGACATGGATGGAGTGAATTTCGATCTCAAGGAAGAGATCCGCGACTACTGGTCGAAGCGCTCGGAAACCTTTGACCTCGCCTTCGGCCACAGGATCGCCCCCGGCCCGGAGGCAGACGCCTGGCAGAAGCCGATCCGCAAAGCCATCGGCCCCGAGCCGAAACGCGTGCTGGAACTTGCCTGCGGCACCGGCGAAGTGACGCGCCTGATCCACGATCTCGGCTATGACGTCACCGCACTCGATTTCTCCGAGGCTATGCTGAAGGTTGCCCGCGCCAAACACGCCGGCAAGGAGCGCCTGCGCTTCATCCTGGCAGACGCCGAAAACACCCTGGAGCCGGACGCGAGCTATGATGCCATCATCTGCCGCCACCTCGTCTGGACGCTGACCCGCCCTGAGGAAACCTTTCGCGAATGGTTCCGCATCCTCAAGCCCGGCGGCCTGTTGCTCTTCTTCGATGGCGACTGGGCAGGCCCGAAACCGACCGGCCGCATCGCCAGCCTGCTGATCTCCTGGATCGACCGCCTCGTCGGTGCCGACAAGAACTATGACGGCGCGCTCAGCACCCGCCACGCCCGCATCATGTCAGCCCTGCCCTTCGGCCAGGGTCTCCGCCCCAACATGCTCCTGCCGCTCTTGAGATCGGCAGGCTTTACGGACATCGCGCTTCACTCCCACGCCCCGATCGCGAGGGCGCAGCGCAAGAATGCCAATCTCCGAAACAGGCTCCGAACCCTCGTCTACCAGCGCTTCATCCTCGCCTGCCGGCGGCCCTGATGCCTGCATTTGCCGCGCGCCCATTTCTGGATGCGTGGCGATTTGCCGAGATCTGAAACCAGCCTGTGCCAAATGCCCGTCACCGTAAATGATCGTTGCATTTACCGTTGCGTACTTGCCGGACGCCGTCAGCCGTTCAGGATGATCCACGAACGAAGCCGCAGTTCGCCTGATGCAGGAAGGGAAAGGTGTTATGGCAAAGACCACCGCGCCCTCATCCGGCAAAAGCAGGCGCCGGACTCTGCCGTTCGTCATTCTGGCGTTTTTCCTTTGTCTGGCCGTATCCTTCCCACGGCACGCGTTTGCCGCCCCGCCTGAATTTCCCAACCGCGAACTGGTGGTCGGCACCAAGGAAGCCCCGCCTTTTGCCATGAAGGAGCCCGACGGCACCTGGACCGGCCTTTCGATTGATCTCTGGCAGCAGATCGCCGACAGGCTCGGCGTCAAATACCGGCTGGTCGAGGAACCCTCGGTCCAGAGTCTGCTCGATGCCACGAAGCGCGGCGACTACGACCTCTCGGTCGCGGCCATCACCATCACCGCCGACAGGGAACGCAATGTCGATTTCTCCCAGCCGTTTTATAATACCGGCCTCGGCATCGCCGTCTCCGTCCAGAGCGTCTCCGTCTGGTACGAGATCACGCAGACGATGACCTCTCTCGGTTTTCTTCAGGCGGTCGGCGCGCTTATCGGTATTTCGCTGGCGGTGGGCGCCCTGATCTGGCTCTTCGAGCACCGCCACAACGAGGATTTCGGCGGCGGCGCGGCCAGAGGGCTCGGCGCCAGCATCTGGTGGTCGGCCGAAGCGATGACGCAGGCAAGCACCGGCCATCGCGGCCCTAAAACGCTCGGCGGTCGAACCCTGGCGATCCTCTGGATGGTCATGTCGATCATTACCATCGCGGTCTTCACCGCAAGCGTCACCTCCGCGCTGACCACACGCCAGATCAGGGGCCTGGTGAATGGCGCCGAAGACCTGCCGAGGGTGCGCGTCGGCGCGGTCACCGGCTCCGCCACGACAGGTTTTCTCGATGGCGAGCGCATCCGGCACCGCGATTTCGACAAGGTGCAGGACGGTTTCCGGGCGTTGACATCAGGCACTATCGACGCCTTCGTCTACGACAAGCCGCTGCTCTCCTGGACCGCCGAACAGCAGTTCCCCGGCAGCGTGCAGGTGCTGGATACGGTCTTCGAGCCGCAGAACTACGGCATGGCGATGCCGGCCGGCAGCCGTTACCGGAAGGCGATCGATGTCGCCATTCTCGAAGCAATCCACGACGACGCCTGGAAAGACACCCTGTTTCGGTATCTGGGCGAGAAGAAGTGAGATACTGCCCGGCGGCTCACCAATTCCCCGGATCCGCAGTATGATCGACAGCGGCGAATTCGTCCGCCTTTGCCCGATCCAGCGTCACGGTCCTTGTCCTCTTGGTCTCGTCCGCGACCAGATAGCGAAGCGGCGCCGCGTCCCGGGCAAGCTCCTGATACAGGAGAAGCGCTGCTTCCTCGGCAGTATCGGCCTCGATCTCGCGCGTGATGGTTACGGTGAACTTCTGCATGGATTCGGGCCTTCTCGATCGTCGCGGGCATGGGCGCAATGTCCACCGCCTGACAATAAGCGCAGAGCCGAATAGTTCAAGTTGCCCCTGGCTTCGACGATCAACCGTCCACCGCCATCGAGCACCCGATATGCACCCCTCAAACCGAGCGCATCAACCCGCCATCCACCTTCAGGCTCTGGCCGGTAATATACCCCGCCCCGTCGGACACAAGAAACGCGATGGTCGCGGCCACTTCCTCACTCGTGCCATAGCGCTGCATCGGCACGCTCTCGCGCCGCGCCTCGGTTGCCGGCAGGCTGTCGATCCAGCCGGGCAGCACGTTGTTCATGCGGATATTTTCGGCCGCATAGGTATCGGCAAAGAGCTTGGTATAGGCGGCAAGACCGGCGCGGAAGACCGCCGAGGTCGGAAACATCGTCGACGGCTCGAAGACCCAGGCCGTCGAGATATTGACGATCGCGCCCTTCTTCTGCGCCTGCATGATCGGCGTCACCAGCCGCACCGGGCGGATGACGTTCATCAGATAGACGTCCATGCCCGTATGCCACTGCTCGTCGGTGATCTCATTCAGCGCGGCACGCGGCCCATGCCCGGCGCTGTTGACGAGAACGTCGATCCGCCCCCAGGCCGCCATCGCCGCATCGATAAGCCGCTTCAGATCGTCATTCGACTGGTTGGAACCGGTCACGCCGACGCCGCCGAGCTCCCTGGCGAGCGCCTCGCCCTTGCCGGAGGAAGACAGGATCGCGACCTTGTAGCCATCGGCCGCGAGCCGCCTCGCGCTCTCGGCCCCCATACCGCTGCCGCCTGCGGTGATAACAGCCACTTTTTCTACTGACATGCCGATGCCCTCCTGAAATGATATGGTCAATTGCTCGATGTGTGCGCGCACGATACCATGTCCACCACGCGAGCGCGAAACAGTTCTCCTCTTCTGTGACAGTAGAAAAACTACTCGATGAGCGATATCCCGGGAAAGCTTCCCTCTCTCAATGGCCTGAGAGCCTTCGAGGTCGCGGCGCGCCACCTGAACTTCAGGCTCGCCGCCGAAGAGCTTGGCGTTACGCAGGGCGCCGTCGCCCAGCAGGTGCGCGGGCTCGAAGCGCAGCTCGGCATGACCCTTTTCGAACGGCTTCCGCGCACGCTGGCGCTGACGGCCGAGGGCAGACGCTACATCGCCGACATCAGGCGCGCCTTCGAGATCATAGCGCGGGCAACGGACGAGCTGAAGCCGCAGGCGATCAAGCTCACCATCAGCACCACGCCGACATTTGCATCGAAGTGGCTGATCCCTCGCCTGCCTGATTTCACCGCTCTGCATCCCGATCTCGATCTGCATATTCTGGCGACCGAGCGCATCTCGAATTTCGCCGTCGATGGCGTCGATCTCGCCGTCCGCTATGGCCGCCCGCCCTTTGGGCCGGGCCTGAATGCCGAGCTGCTGTTCGAACAGGAGGTCATCGCCGTCTGCAGCCCGCTGCTGCTTGCCGGCCGGAATGCACCGCGCACGGCCGAGGAGCTCTCCGCCTATCCGCTGCTGCACGATGCCCATAATCTCTGGCCGGAATTCGTCGAGCGCCATCTCGCCAGCAGCCGCAGCCCCTCCTTCAAGGGCATCAGCTTTTCGCAGACTTCTCACGCCATCGAGGCAGCGATTGCCGGACAGGGCATCGTTCTCGCCAATGGCGGCTTCGTCACCGAGGATCTGGCCCGGGGGCGGCTGGTGCGTGTCTTCGAAGGCAGGTTGCGCGGCCCGTCGGACATCTACCTCGTCTGGCCCCGCTACCGGAAATCCCAGGCGCTGGAAACCGTGATCGGCTGGTTGTTCACTGAGGCGCAGAAGGCTGGCTGAGCACTCGCGCATGGGACCGGCGTCAGCCTGACGGACCCAAAGAACAATGAGCCTCTTGCGCAGGACGCCGGAGACACCAGATTCAATCTCTTCATTCCCTCCGATAAGCATTGATAATCACAGGCCTATTTGATGTTCCATTTCATTCTCGGCATTCCCTGGCTGGTCGTCCTCCTCCGCTTCATCCTGCCCCTGCCGTGGATCTGGCCTGCCAAGGCCCTGCTTGCCGGCGTGCTCCTGGTCGCCTCCCAGCAGGTACTGCTGAACCGCATCTCTTCAGGGTCCGTCTTCGCGCCCGAATATCCGCGCCCGCTGATTATCGTGCTGAATTTCCTCTTCGGCGCGACGCTCCTGCTGGCGGTCTTCCAGATCGCGCTCGATGCCGTCTCGCTTGCCCTTGCTCTCGTCGAGGGAGAGTTTCCGGCCGTGCCCCCGGAGATGCGCTACATCATCGGGCTCGCAGCCTTCGGCCTGGCCGCTTTTGGCGTTGCCGGAGCCGTGCGCATTCCACCCGTGAAGAACGTCGAGATATCAATCCGGGATCTTCCCGAATCCTTCGACGGCTATCGGCTGCTGCAGCTGACCGACCTCCATCTCAGCCGCCTCTTCCCGGCGTCCTGGGCCGAAACCCTTGTGCAGAAGGCCAATGGCCTCGGGACCGATGCGATCGTCGTCACCGGCGATTTCATCGACGGCCGCCTCGAGAAGCGCCGGGCCGATGTCGCACCGCTTGCGAAGCTTGCGGCGCGCGACGGCGTCTTCGCCATTCCCGGCAATCACGAATATTATTTCGGCTACGACGATTGGATTGCGCACGACGCCAGTCTTGGCATCCGCATGCTGATGAATGAGCACGCCGTCATCGAGCGCGGCGCCGGCCGCATCGTCATTGCCGGCGTGACCGATCTGGCGGCTTTCGGCAGAGCGATGCCCGATCCCGATCTTGCCGCGGCCTTGAAAGACGCTCCGGCCGATGCCCCGATCATTCTTCTCGACCATCAGCCGAGAATGGCCGCCGAGACGGCCAAGGCGGGGATCGCGCTGCAGCTGTCAGGGCACACCCATGGCGGCATGGTGCTCGGCCTCGATCGTCTGGTCGCCCGCGCAAACGGCGGTTTCGTCTCCGGCCACTACCACGTCGGCCGCATGCAGCTCTATGTCAACAACGGAACAGCGCTCTGGCCGGGCTTTGCGCTGAGGCTGGGCAGGCCCTCGGAACTGACGGTGTTCACGCTGCGGCGAAGGTCTTGATCGCGCTCGTCTCAGCTGTCCCTGACCATCAGGCGAATGCGCTCTGCGACGTCAGGATCGACGGGATTATAGACGACCATGTTGAGATCCGGCCTGCCGTCGATCGCAAAGCCGGAATATTCCAGTGCGATATCGCCGAGAACAGGATGTCTCAACCGCTTGGTTCCCTCGCCATGGGCGATCACCTCATTCTCCTCCCAGATCCCTTTGAATTCCGGGCTTGTACGGCAGAGCTCCTCCACCAGATCTGATATCTCCGAGGTAGCACCCGCTCGCGCCGCATCCGCCCGGAAGGCGCCGACGACGAAACGTGCCATGGCTTCCCAATCGTGCTGAACGTTCCGGACACCAGGGTTGGAAAACAACAGCCGCAGCACGTTCCGATCCTCCGGCGCAAGCTTGCCGTAATCGGTCATGACGACGGTGGCCGCGCGGTTCCAGGCAACGATGTCCCAGGCCGCGGTGCGCACCAGCGCGGGGCTCACCTCGAGCGTGTCGATGAGACGCTGCAGGCGCGGACTAATGCCCTCGATGGCGCGGTAGCGCACTTCCGGCGGCCGGCCGAGACCGAGAATGAACAAATGCTCGCGCTCGGGCTCGGTCAGCATCAGCCCGCCTGCGATCCGGTTCAGCACATCGGCTGATGGTGCGCCGCCGCGCCCCTGTTCCAGCCATGTGTACCAGGTCGGGCTGATATTGGCGCGCTGCGCCACCTCTTCGCGCCTGAGCCCCGGCGTGCGCCGGCGCCCGGAAAAACCGAACACCGCCGGATCGAGGCGCGAGCGGCGGTCGCGAAGGAAGATGCCAAGCGCGTTGCTGTCGGTGCTCATGCTGTTCCTGTTAGCCATTATAATAGGATAAGATCACTACTTTAACAGCATAAACTATAGCGCAATAGTGGGGTCTGTAAAGCATGTCGCGCAAAAGTGTGAAGCGGTTTGCGATAACGACATGCGAAAAAACAATGACTTAAAGCGTGCAACGGCACGCTTTGAAACAAGGAGATATCCATGCGCATTTTCCTCACCGGCGCCACCGGCTTCATCGGCTCGGCCATCCTGCCCGAACTCCTGAAGGCCGGCCATCATGTCATCGGCATGACCCGCTCGGATGCCGGCGCCAAAGCGCTGGATGCGGCGGGCGCCGAAGTCCACCGGGGAGTGCTGGAAGAGCCTGAAAGCGTCCGGAGCGGCGTCGAGAAGGCAGACGCCGTCATCCATACCGCTTTCGACCATGACTTTTCCCGGTTCGTCGCGAATTGTGAGAAGGACAGCCGCATCATCCACGCGATGGGCGAGGCACTCAAGGGCTCCAACCGCCCCCTCCTCATCACGTCAGGCACCGGCATCGGCAACGCCCATCTCGGCGAGCCCGCGAGCGAGGATGTCTTCAACATCGAGCATCCCAACCCGCGCATCGCCTCCGAGCTTGCCGGCAACGCCCTGCTCGACCAGGGCGTCAACGTCTCGGTCATGCGCCTTCCCCAGGTCCACGACACATTCAAGCAGGGCCTGATCTCGCCGCTCATCGAGATCGCCCGCGAAAAGGGCGTCTCCGCCTATGTCGGCGAAGGCCGCAACCGCTTCCCCGCCGGCCACCTGCTCGATGTCGCCCTGCTCTACCGGCTCGCGATCGAAAAAGCTGAGCCTGGCGCCCGCTACAACGCCGTTGCCGAGGAAGGCATCACGACCCGCGAGATTGCCGAAGCCCTCGGCCGCGGCCTGAAGCTGCCGGTCGTCTCGGTCGCGCCGGAAAAGGCGGCCGAGCATTTCGGCTGGATGGCGATGTTCGCCGGCCTGGACTTCCCGGCCTCCAGCGAAAAGACCCGCCGGGTCCTTGGATGGAATCCGACAGGTCCCGGCCTGATCGCCGATCTCGACGCGATGGATTACGGCAGCGTGGCGGCCTGATCCTTAAGAGGCAGCGCCTATCAACTCCTCGCTTCTCGTCCAGAGTTGTTTGGCCTTGCCGGCATCGAGCGCATACGACCTGACCCCGTCGGCAAAAGGACTGGGCGTATCGTTGATCGGCGCGACCGCACAATCCTCGAGATAACGGCCGCCGATCGCATCCTTGTCGGCAACGACCGCGGCCCAGACCGAGGTTGCCGCCGCCTGCGGGATCTCCTTCAGTTCCGCAGGCGCAAGACCCGCTTCGGCGCGCGCCTTGCCGACGGTTTCCAAAAGACCCTGCAACTCCTCCGGCGAAAAATGCCGGGGAAGATCGGTGATGCTGTTGCCGGGCATTACCGAAGCAGCCCGGATGCCGCGATCACGATGCCGCCGGTCGAATTCCACTGCGAAGAGCGCGTTCGCCGTCTTCGACCGGCCATAGGCGACAAACGGCTGATACTCCTGATGCTCGAAATTCGGATCGTCGAGATCGACATCGGCGACGCGATGCGCCTGCGAAGACAGCACCACCAACCGCCCATTGTCGGCAATGAGCGGCGCGATCCGGTCAATCAAAGCGAAATGCCCGAGATGGTTGGTCCCGAACTGGATTTCGAAGCCGTCGACCGTCCGCCCGAACGGCGTTGCCATCACCCCGGCATTGGCGATGACGGCATCGAACCGCCTGATGTCAGCCAGCAGCCTGTCCGCGCCGGCCCGAACGCTCTGCAGCGATGCCAGATCGAGCGCGATCAATTCCAGACTGCCGCCGCCTTGCGAAGCGGCGTCACGAACCGGCGCAGTGGCCGGCTCGCCCTTGGCGAGATCCCTGACCGTTCCGACGACGCTGGCACCGTGAGAGACGAGTGAGCTGGCTGTTTCGAGCCCGATACCCGACGATACACCCGTGACGAGAAATCGCTTTCCCTTGAGATCGACACCGGAAAGCACTTCGTCGGCGGTCGATTTTGCACCAAAGCTCTTGGTCATCTTCTTTTCCTTCAATTGCGTGAGTGAGAATTCCGTCCTGATCCCGGCAGTCAGATCGCGAGACCACCGGCCACGTCGATCACGCTGCCCGTCATGTAGCCTCCGTGAGGTCCGGCCAGATGGCAGATGAGCGCCGAGACTTCCTCAAGCGTCGCGATGCGGCGAATGGTGTGCAGGTTCATGAGGGCGTCGGGCACGCCATCACCCAGCACTTCGGCAGACATGTCGGTCGGCATCACACCGGGCTGGATGACGTTGACGGTGATGTTGCGTCCGCCGAGATCGCGGGCGACGCCCTTCGCATAGCCGACGACGGCCGCCTTCGTTCCCGCGTAGTCGGCAGCACCGCCGAACGGCACATGGGTGCCAAGGAGGGAGCCGATGAAGATGATCCGGCCGCCATCCGACAGCACGGGTGCAGCCGCGCGCGTGGTCGCCACTGCGCCCATCACATTGATCTGCCATTGGCGATCGAGATTGACCGTGTCCAGATCGGGATCGTCGACCGTCTTGCCCTGCACCGCGATCGCCGCATTGTTGACGAGAATGTCGAGCTTGCCGAAATAGGCGATCGCCTTATCGACCAGCGGCTTGGCCGCCGCCATATCGGCCTGGTCGCTCTTGATCGCCAGAGCCCGCACACCCTTCGCCCGCAGCTTCTCGACCACAGCCTCCGCCTTTTCTGCGGAAGCGACATAGCTGATCGCAACGTCTGCGCCTTGATCGGCAAGCGCCTCCGCCGCGGCAGCACCAAGCCCGCGCGAGCCGCCGGTCACGAGCGCAACCTTGCCCTTCAGAATATTCGACATGGGAATCCTTTCTACACACCATCAGGGCACTGCCTGCCCTCAGCGAGCGGCAGCGCCACTTTTTCGTAACGACCGTTACCATAATGATTGGTATGAAATGTGGACAAAGCCTGTCAAGTGGTTTAATAACGACCATTATGAAATTGGCTGAGCTGATCTGATGGGACGCCATCGCGAATTTGATGTCGAAAAGGTGCTCGATGCGGCGCTATGCGTTTTCTGGCGCAAGGGCTACGAGGGCGCGTCCTATGCTGACCTGACGGAAGCTGCCGGCATCGAGAGGCCGGCGCTCTATTCCGCCTTCGGCAACAAGGAAGCGCTCTTCCGGAAAGCACTGGATCGCTATTCCGAGCGATATCTGGATTATATCCCGGAAGCGCTCAAACTCCCCACATCGCGCCAGGTGGCCGCGCATATCCTCTATAATGCGGTCGACCTCAATACGCGTTTTCCCAACCATACGGGCTGTCTCGGCATCAATGGCGCCGTGGCGGGATCGGATGAGGCCGAGCCTGTGCGACAGGCGCTGATCGACTTCCGCGCTGCCGGCCAGGCAGAGCTTCAGGAGCGCTTCGAGCGGGCAAAGGCGGAAGGCGACCTGCCGGAGACGGCCAATACGCAAGCCCTGGCGGCATTCGTCATGGCCATGACCCACGGCATGGCGGTACAGGCCAAGGCCGGTTTCAGCCGCGACATGCTGAACGCCGTTGCCGATCAGGCGCTGTCCACCTGGCCTGCAAAAACATCCTGAACTTCAGCGGCCGGCAAGCTACCCCGCCGCATCCATCTTCGCCCGCACTTCCAGAAACGCCGCCGTCAGCCGCGCCAGAACCGGCGATTTGACTGATCCATTCGCCCCGCCGATCGGGTCCTCGACGTGGATCTTTCTCAGATCCTCCATGAACTCGTCCCAGAGCGGCTGCCTGCCCCCTTCCAAGAGCTCGGCGCGGATGCTGAGATCCTCGCTGACGGGCAGATGCCTGCGCCCCCAGGCGCCGATCATCGCAAACATCGGCACCAGCTGGATCGAGGCTTCCGTCAGACTGTAGATCGACTTCTGGCTATGGGAGGGGTCATCGAGCTTGGTGATCAGCCCATAAGACATAAGCCGCTTCAGCCGAGCCGCCAGGATGTTTGACGCGATCCCCTCATCCGATTGCGTCAGCAGCTCGCGAAAATGACGGCGATTGCCGAACATGATATCCCTGATGATAACAAGGCTCCACCGATCGCCCAGCACTTCCATCGTCAGGTTGATCGGGCAGCCCGACCGTATCTCGATATCCATATCCGACTCCATGAGAAAAACCAGTTGCATTATAGGATCGGTTATGTAAGAACTCAACTAGTTTCAAAATGCAATCAGATGGAGGCTGACATGGCGCGTGTACGCGTAGCTGCATTTTCCCTTTCGGTCGATGGTTTCGGCGCAGGTCCTGACCAAAGCATCAACGATCCCATGGGCAAGAACGGAATGGGCGTACACCGGTGGTTCCTCGGCACCCGCACCTTCCGCACGATGATCGGCAAGGACGATGGCTCGACCGGCGTCGATGAGAAATACGGCGCCTTGGGCATGGCCGGCTTCGGCGCCTTCATCCTCGGCCGCAATATGTTCGGCCCTGTCAGAGGCGAATGGCCGGACGAGGAGTGGAAGGGCTGGTGGGGTCCGAACCCACCCTATCACGCGCCGACTTTCATCCTCACCCACCATGCCCGCGAGCCGATCGTCATGGAAGGCGGCACGACCTTCCATTTCATCACCGGGGGCATCGAGGAAGCGCTGGAAAAGGCCAAGGCCGCAGCCGGCGACAAGGACGTCAAGATCGGCGGCGGCGTCAGCACGGTGCGCCAGTATCTGCAGGCCGGCCTGATCGACGACATACATTTCGCCATCTCCCCGGTCGTTCTCGGTAAGGGTGAAGCCATGTTCGAAGGCATCGACCTGCCGGCGCTGGGCTTTTCCGTCAAATCCCACGAGATGACGGAACTGGCCGCCCATATCGTCCTTTCGAAGTGAGGCCGTAATGCCTTTCGTGATCTACCTTCATCCGCTCTCCTCCTATTCCCAGAAGGCCAAGACCGCCTTCTACGAGAAGAACCTGGACTTCGAGACCAGGCTTCTCGATGGAAGCGAGCCTGTTACATCGGAATTTTTCGAAAAATGGCCGATCAAGCGCTTCCCCATCCTTGAGCAAGGCGGCGACTTCATCTTCGAAGCGACAAGCATCATCGAATATATCGACCTGCTGCACCCGACCGACCACCCCTTGCTGCCCGCAGACGCCATGGCGGCAAACAGGGTACGCATGTGGGACCGCTTCTTCGACAATTACATGCAGTATCCGCAGCAGCGCATGGTCAACGCCTCGCTCGGGCGCGAGATGGAGCCCGACGACGGCTTTGTCCGCTGGAGGCAGGCGCTCGAAACCGCCTATGGGATTCTCGACGTACATATGAAAGGCCGCCGATGGGTGGCGAGCGAAGACTTCAGCCTTGCAGACTGCTCCGCCGCCCCCGCCATGCTCTATGCCGATTGGGCGCACCCGATCCCGAACCATTTCGAAAATGTCCGCGACTATCGCGCCCGCCTTCTCCAGCGCCCGAGCTATGCCCGCGCCCTCGATGAGGCCCGCCCCTACCGCCATCTCTATCCGTTGGGAGCACCGGTCGGGCGGGATTGATCGGCCGGCACCTGATGGCACCGGCCGCTCCCGATGATCAGACAAGCCCCTGGCTGAAGCCGAAGCTCGCGTCGGCCTCATCCTCGTGCACATCCTCGGCAAACAGCATGTCATTATGCGGCCGGCCGCTGCGCACCATCGGATAGACGTTCTCAAGTGCGGCGACCCGGCAGTCGAAGAGAACAGGCCTGTTAACGGCGATCATCTCCCTGATCCTGTCATCCAGTTCATCCGGTCTTTCGCACCTGAGACCAACCGCACCATAGGCTTCCGCCAGCTTGACGAAATCCGGCAGCGAGGCGGAGTAGGATCGGTCCCGGCGGTTGCCGTGCAGGATCTGCTGCCATTGCCGGATCATGCCGAGCTGCGCATTGTTGAGGATGAAGATCTTCACCGGTGCCTGATGCTGCATCGCCGCCGAAAGCTCCTTCAGCGTCATCTGCACCGAGCCATCGCCGACAATGCCGAGAACCAGCCGGCCGGGATGGGCGATCTGCGCCCCGATCGCTGCCGGCAATCCGTATCCCATCGTGCCAAGCCCGCCCGAAGTGAGCCAGCGGTTCGGCCCCTCGACGCCGAAAAGCTGTGCCGCCCACATCTGATGCTGGCCGACATCGGTCGTGACGATGGGATCGAGGCCCGAGGTCAGCGCATGCAGCCTCTCCAGCGCATATTGCGGCATGATCTCGTCATGGCGCATCTCATAGGCAAAGGAGCTTTTCGCCCGCCAGCCCGCGATCTCGCCCCACCAGGCATCGAGCCGCCTCCGCTCGGGTGCAACGGGAAGCGCCCGCCACGCTTCGATCATCCCGGCAAGCACCGCGGCAGCATCGCCTGATATGCCGATATCGACCGGGACATTCTTGTTGATCGAGGAGGGATCGATATCGATATGGATCTTCCGCGAGCCCGGCGAGAACTTGTCGGTGCGCGAGGTGACGCGGTCGTCGAAACGGGCGCCGACAGCAATCATCAGGTCACAATCATGCATCGCCATATTCGCCTCATAGGAGCCGTGCATGCCCGGCATCTTCAGCCAGTTCGGCCCTGAGGCGGGATAGGCGCCGAGCCCCATCAGGGTCGAGGTGACGGGAAAGCCCGTCAGCTCCACCAGCTCGCGCAGCAGCCGCGAAGCCTCCGGCCCGGAATTGATGACGCCGCCACCCGTATAGAGAACCGGCCGCTGCGCTTGCGCCATCAGTGCGACCGCAGCCGCAATCGCCTCCCGATTGCCATCCACCTGCGGCCGGTAGCGCGCTGGCACGGCAATCTCCTCCGGCCCGGCATAAAGCCCGCTTGCGAAGAGCACATCCTTGGGCATATCGACCAGAACCGGCCCCGGCCTGCCTGACGTGGCGATCCTGAAGGCGAGATGGATAGTCTTCGCCAGATCGTCGATATGGCTGACGAGGAAATTATGCTTGGTGCAGGGCCGCGTGATACCAACAGTATCGCATTCCTGAAAGGCATCCGTGCCGATCAGGTTGGTCGGCACCTGCCCCGTCAGGCAGACGATCGGAATGGAATCCATCAGCGCATCCTGCAGCGCCGTCACCGCATTGGTGACACCCGGTCCCGATGTGACCAGCATGACGCCGACCTTGCCGGTCGAGCGCGCATAGCCTTCGGYGGCATGACCCGCCCCCTGCTCATGGCGCACGAGCAGATGCCTGATCTTGTCCTGCTGAAAGATCTCGTCATAGATCGGCAGCACGGCAGCGCCCGGATAGCCGAAGATGTGCTCGACACCATTGTCGCGCAGCGCCTGCAGAACGATTTCGCCGCCGTTCATGAGACGGCCAGAAGAAGTGTTGGAAGAATTTTGGGTAAAGCTAGCCTTATCGCCGGTCATAGCAATTTTCCGTCGTTGATGAGGTGATTAGGGTGCGACGGGGCATAAAAAAAGGCCCCGTCAGGGACCTTGTGTTCGGCGCATGGGTGGCTAATGCCGGACGGTTACACCGTCCTGCCCATGCGCGATATCACCACGACGAGAACCATTGCGATTTTCATGGGCGGTAGAGCTAACCGCAATTTTGCGGCCCGTCAATCGCATCTGTGCGTTCGCCCCCACCCGCTGTTCGTCCTATCAGATGTTGATGGCTGATGAGTTATCGATCCGGCTTGGCTGCCGGGGCGTCCCGGCCCGCAGGCGAAACATGCCCACAGGACCGTCAGATCGTCTCCCGTCCCGAAAGCACCTCGATCGAAAGGCTGAAGAAGATCGGCGCGTCCAGCGGCTCATCCTTATCGGCGCCGAAATTGAAAGATCCGGGCTCCCACCAGAAGGCATGCTTTTCCAGAAGCGACCATGCATGGATGCGTTCATCTCGGCGCGCGGGCGTATCCGTCAGCTCCTCGAAACGACCGTGAACGAGGACGCTTTTCCACTTTCTGTCCTGGCCGAGCTCTTCGGCGTGGAAACTGGCCAGGGGGTTTGCCCTGAGACGGTCGATCTTCAGGCCGGGCATGGAAAACATGAACAGCTGGCGTCCTTCATAGGCGTAGTGAATGGGAACGATATAGGGATATTGCTCACCGCTGCACCCGAGATGGCCAAACATGTGGCTCGCCAGAAACTCGATGCAGGCATTATCGGTCATTTCTCGCAGCTGCATGCTAGCCTCCGGTACTTTAAAGGTCTTGCCGTTGCTGACCCGGCGGGCCGAGCATCAATTTCGCCAGAAGCGCGATCTGCTCCTGCTGCTGGGCGACGAGCGATTTCAAATCGGTATTTCTAAGCTCGTCGAGCTTGTCATGCAGCGCCATGATTTCGATCTCAGCCTTCAAATTGACCTCGTAGTCGTGCGCGGCATCGACCCGGTCTTTGGCGGCATGCCTATTCTGGCTCATCATGATGACCGGCGCCTGCACGGCTGCCAGCATGGAAAGGATGAGATTGAGGAATATGAAGGGATAGGGATCGAAAGAGCGCGTTGCGGCCAGCAGGTTACCGGCGACCCATACTGCAAGGGCGATCCCGAAGAGGATGATGAAGGTCCACGAACCGCCGAATTCCGCCACCTTGTCGGCCAGCCGCTGCGACGGTGTCAGCTTTGCATCGAAGGACTGATTGGAATCATGGGCAATCGCGTGCCGGGAGATCAGTCGCCGGAAGACTGCCCGTTCGCGCTCGGTTAAGAGCTCGAAAGGCTTCCCGAGGTACCTGTTCGCGCCGGAACCGATTGCCTCGTCGGAGATTTCAGCAACAGTGCCGGCCGACATGATATTCTCCCGTCAAATGCACCGGCCGGCACCGGACCACGACATATGGCCGTCAGCCGCCGGCATTGATCCCAGATTACGGTGTCACTTCGGATTGCGATGTCACATCGAGGAAATCTTCGATACGCTTCAAGTGGTAGATAACGCGTCTCTTGCGATCGTAGAGCCTGCCCAACAGCGCATTTTCGACATCCAGCGGCCTCCCCGTCAGCCGCAGCCTTTTAACGACGATTTCCTGGCCGGTGATGCGCTGCTCCGCCTTCACGGCGTGGAGCCTTGCGAACCTCAGATCCTTTTTTCCATATCCTGCCGATTGCATATCTATCTCGCCAATCATTTTCGTTATCCGCGCCTGGCCGAGACGCTGTTCTTTGCGGCCATTGCCCCCTGGGAGCTCGACGGCACGAACGTTATGATCCGCGCTTATGCAGCAGGTTTCCCGCCTGTTCGATGGGTGCCGGCCGAAAGTCAAATTCATACATAGAAAAAACAAATCATATCACGTTTTTCGATTATTCTCACAAAATAAATATTATATATCGAAATTAGAGACTTTTCTAAAATCAGAAAATAAAATAGCGAAGAAAATCGCGTCACATTATACGAACAATCTTCCTTTTGTCTCTGCACGCTCCGGAGACCGCGCAACAATTCTACGTTACAGCGCCTGTTATCTTCGACGAAAAACACAATGAAGCCCGCCACCTGGAATTGGGTTGACGTGTGTTGGACTTTCATGGCCGCTAGAGCTATCGCAGACAGGCAGGCCGCCAATCGCGTCTCTGCATCCCTATTGCTTATGGCATCGGCTGAGCAATATCCGTTGCTGTCGCTACCGGCACGCCGTGCAAACGTTGGCGACAAGATCATCCGCTGCCTGCATTCGTCTCATGCATATCGCACGGCGCGTCTATCCATTCCCCAGACTGAACCAGAAAACTGAACCGGAACATTGCCCCCAGAAACTCACAGGCCAGAAAATCACAGGAAGGAAGAATGTCATGACCATAAAGACAGTCGTTCTCGTGCATGGTGCTTTCGCCGACGGCTCTTGCTGGGTGAAGGTCATCCCTTTGCTTGCAGCGCGCGGGCTGAAGGCAATCGCAGTTCAAAATCCGCTCAGCTCGCTTGCGGATGACGTGAAGGCAGCCCATCGCGTAATTGAAATGCAGGAGGGTCCCGTTCTGCTCGTCGGCCACTCCTGGGGCGGCGCCGTCATTACCGAGGCGGGCAATCATCAGCAGGTCAAGGGTCTCGTCTATATCGCAGCCGGCGCACCCGATACCGGTCAGTCCTTCAATGACTGGTGGAAGGACTATGAACCCGCACCCGGCGCCGCCGAGATCAAACCTTATGGCGAAGGCTATGTGGCGCTGACGCATGATGGCGTGCGCAAGCACTTCGTTCAGGACCTGCCGGTAACCGAAGCCGATATCGTTTATGCCACCCCGAGCCCGCTCGCCGTCGCCTGCTTTGGCGCCAAGATCAGCCGGGCCGCATGGCTTCCAAGCCCTCCTGGTACCTCGTTGCGGCCAAAGACGAAACCATCCCGCCGGCCGTAGAACGCGTTTCCGCCGCGCACATGAAGGGCGAGACGCTTGTCCTGCAAAGCGGCCACGTCCCCATGCTGTCGCAGCCCGAAGCGGTCGCAGACTTTATCGCCAGTGCCGCGGCCGCGATCGACGCCTGACATTTCCCTGCGAGGGCGCGACTTTGGTCGCGCCCTCGCAGGGAAACTTTCTCAATCGAATGTCGCCTGCACGATCCATGCCTCTTCTTCGCTCGGAATATCGAAGCCTTGAACATATTTCGCGAGCAGGTCGTCCGTTATCGGAAACGCGGCATTTGCATMACGTCGTGCTGAGCGTTCTCTCAAACGGCCGCGCAAAATCGCTTCCTCCACCAGAAGATAAATGATGCAGCACCGGTGATCACGGGCTTCGACAAGCCCACGGTAGCGGGTGCGAGCCGCCGCATTCCAGAAGGCAAAATCGATCACTGCCTTCGTGCCGCGCATGAGCTGGTCTTCAAGTCGGAGCTTCAGCCGCGTCTCCGCGGCGGCCTGCAGATCGGCATAGGCGGCCTCCGGATAATCGACGCCAAAACGCCCGTCATGCCGCCAGACCTCTTCGTCGATCGAGAAACGCTCACATCCGAGCGCCTCCAGCCTCTGTGCAAAGGTCGTCTTGCCGGAACCTGCCAACCCGCACATCATGAACACGATCCGCGGCTCGGTTCGTACCAGATCTTCGGCGGCAGCCACTGCCTGCCGATAAGACATCACCATCCGAAACTCGCCTCCTGCGATCCTGATCGGCGACGGAACCTCCGCGTTTGATCTTGTGCCTCACGCCTCGACTGACGAGAGCCGGCCATCGCCTATGTACGCATTTCTATCCCTCTGAACTTGCTCACACAATGCGTCAGTGGCGGACACGTTTTCCGTCAATTGCCAATGAGAAGGCCATCACCAGGGGATAGCGCCCTGCTCGCTCTGGCAAATGCCTTTGAGGTCGTGCCCTTGAAGCAACGCCATTCGCACCGGAAAAGCCGCAGCCTCCGATGGCGTGCGATCGCCGCGATGGCCGCTGAGGTCAGTAGCCACGAGGCCGGGGCAAGCCGATACGGCGGTGATCCCGGTATCGCTGAGCTCGGCATTGAGCTGGACCGTCAGCATGTTCAGCGCCGCCTTCGAGGCATTGTAGCCGATAAGGCGAACGCCATAGAACGGCCAGCTTGGATCGCCGTTCAGCGTCAGGGAGCCGAGGCTGCTGGTCATGTTGACGATGCGCCCTGCCCCGGCCCTGCGCAAGAGCGGCAGCATCGCCTGCGTCACCGCGAGCGCGCCGATGAAATTGGTCTCCAGCTCGCGGCGCACAGCCTCCAGCGAAGCCTTGCCGGGAGCGCCGTCGGTGTAGTCGGCAATGCCGGCATTGTTGACGAGAATATCGAGGCGGCCATGCCCGGCATCGATCTCGGCAGCGGCGGCAGCGATGCTCCCGGTGTCGCAGACATCGATCCGGATGAACGACACATTAAGTCCCTGCGAAGCCAGTTCGTCTGCCGCCGATCGCCCACGCTCCGCGTCACGCGCGCCGAGCAGAACAGTCACGCCGGCCTGGGCGAGCTGTCTGGCGATTTCATATCCGATACCCTTGTTCGCGCCGGTCACGAGCGCGATGCGGCTGGAGCTGTCTGTCATCTAAAGATCCTTGAAAATCCCGTTCGTTGCGAGCAGATTGAAAATAAGAAGGATTCTTCAGGTTTTGAATTCGCATATGGTTTCCGCCCAGACATCAGCTGCAAATGCCCGCAAATCACCGCGTCAGGCGCGGTCGGTGAACACCGTCGAGGCAATTTTCGAAGCGACGATTCAGGTTTTGATGTCGGACGGGCCGGGTGAGCTGACGACGACCCGTGTCGCGGAAAGAGCCGGTGTCTCCGTCGGCTCCCTCTACCAGTATTTTCCGAACAAGCAGGCTCTCTTCCACGCCGTCAACGAGCGCTATCTGACGATGCTGGCCGACCGCGTGGAAGCGGCCTGCCAGGCCCATCGCGGCGCGCTCTATGCGCAGATGGCCGATGCGCTCGTCAGCACCTATATCGAGGTGAAGATCGAGCGCCGCGACGTCACGATCGCCCTTTATCGCGCCGCCGCCGAGGTGGATGTCGCCGAAATTGTCGAAGCAATGTCGCAACGCATCGAAAGATCAAGCGAAGCCATGTTCGCCACCGCCTCGGACGCGAAGTTCGCCAATCTCTCCACCGTCAACGTGATGATGCTGAACGTGCTCTGCGGCACCGTCCGCAACGTCTTCGAGCGGGACATGTCGGAACTGCTGATCGACGGCGGATTGCGGACGCAACTGACGCTGATGTTCTGCACCTATCTGGATGCCGCGAAGATTCCGCCGTCGGAAGCTTAGCCTCGTCAGGCAATCACCCGCCTGCCCTTTTACTCCGCCAGTTCCCGCATGACCTTTATAAGATCCGACTTGCCCTCGAAGCCGATGCCGGGCAGTTCCGGCATGGTGATGTGGCCGTCGACAACCCTTACCCCATCAGGGAATCCGCCATAGGGCTGGAAGAGATCCGGATAGCTCTCATTGCCGCCAAGGCCGAGGCCGGCCGCGATGTTGAGCGACATCTGGTGGCCGCCATGCGGAATACAGCGCGATGGCGACCAGCCGAACTGGCGCAGCACCTCGAGCGTGCGAAGATATTCGACAAGACCGTAGGACAGTGCGCAGTCGAATTGCAGGTAATCGCGGTCGGCGCGCATGCCGCCATAACGCAGCAGGTTGCGGGCATCCTGATGCGAGAAGAGGTTCTCGCCTGTCGCCATCGGCGCATCGTAGAATTCGGAGATCGCCGCCTGCAGCGCATAATCCAAGGGATCGCCGATTTCCTCGTACCAGAAGAGTGGATAGTCGCGCAGCATCTTGGCATAGGCGATACCGGTCTCCAGATCGAAGCGGCCGTTCGCATCGACGGCAAGCCGTGCCTGCGAGCCGATCTCCTCCAGCACGGATTCGATGCGGCCGCGATCTTCATCGATCGAAGCACCGCCGATCTTCATCTTGACCACGGTGTAGCCGCGATCGAGATAGCCGCGCATCTCCCTGCGCAAGGCGCTGTTGTCCTTGCCGGGATAGTAATAGCCGCCGGCGGCATAGACGAAGACTCTCGGATCGGCCTCCCTGCCCTTCATGTCTGCCAGCAGCCGGAACAGCGGCTTGCCTTCGATCTTGGCCACGGCATCCCAGACCGCCATGTCGATCGTGCCGACGGCGACCGAGCGCTCGCCATGACCGCCGGGCTTCTCGTTCTTCATCATCGCCGCCCAGATCCGGTGTGGGTCGAGATTGGTGCCGGCATCGTTCACGAGGCTATCAGGCGCGGCCTCGAGAATACGATCCTTGAAGCGCTCGCGGATGAGACCGCCCTGCCCGTATCGGCCATTGGAATTGAAACCGTAGCCGACCACGCGGCGACCATCCCTGACAACATCGGTAACGACGGCCACCAGGCTCGCCGTCATCTTGCTGAAGTCGATATAGGCGTTGCGGATCGGCGAAGCGATCGGCTTCGTCACTTCGCAGACATCGATGATACGCATTGCAATCTCCATTCCGGATCGAAGGGTTATTGCCCTCACATGTTCATGTCGTATGAAGAATCCGCCCTCCGCGTCCAGTGCCGATCCGGGCTCTTTCAATGCCGGATCGGCACCGTAAATTTTCCGTTCTGCGCAAATAACTATGAATTGACTTGAAATCCCCGCAGCTATCTCGTTCTGTCAATGCTCCGCAAGCATCGCAGAAACGGATGAAGCATCGTGGAAACTGCCTGGCTCGCCGACCTCCGGGCTCTCGCCGAAACGCTGAACTTTTCGAGAGCGGCAGAAAAGCGCCACATCACGCAGCCGGCTTTCGGGCGCCGCATCAAATCCCTCGAGGACTGGTGTGGCTCCGAACTTGTCGATCGCTCGACGCACAGGTTGAAGCTGACCCCTGCCGGCGAGGCTGTGCTCGAGGCGGCAAACGACATCGTGGCGCGGCTGGAGCGCGTCAGCCGTGATCTCGAGCAGATGCGTGCGGCGACATCGACGGTGACCTTCGCCGCGACCCATGCCCTGTCCTTCATCTTCTTCCCCGGCTGGATTCAAGGATTGGGCCACGAAGCATCGACGATGCCCATCCGCCTGCTCTCGGACAATATGAACGAGTGCGAGCGGATCATGACGGAAGGCCGCGCGCAGTTCCTGCTCTGCCACGACCACCAGAACAGCAGGATCCGTCTCGACAGGAACGCCTACAGGCATGTGGAGCTTGCAACGGATCGCCTGATCCCCGTCAGCGGCCGGGACAGGCATGGTCACGCGCTCCACGCCATTTCGCAGCCAACGGATCGCCCGCTCCCGCATCTCGCCTTCGAAGAGACATCAGGCATGGGCCGGATCCTGTCATCGGCCCTCTCGGCCGGCACAGGTCAGCCGCATCTCTCGACAGTCTTCACCTCACATCTCGCAATGGCGCTGAAAGCGCTTGCCGTCGAGGGAAAGGGCGTCGCCTGGATACCGGAGAGCCTGGCGGCGGACGAGATGGGGCCGGCCGGAAGGCTCATATCAGCCGGATCGTCCGATTGGGCCGTCGACGTCAAGATCGTCCTGATAAGACCGCGAGCGCGCATGACCGAGATTGCCGAGAGCTTCTGGAGCCTCGTCCAAAGCGCCGCGGCTGCAATGCCGACTGCGAAGGGCGGCGTTATTTCATGAGCGAAGCCTGCCTCAGCGCGGCGTGAATGTCGCTGACGACAGCGGCTCCTTCGCCGACCGCCGCGGCAACGCGCTTCGTCGAACCGGCCCGGACATCGCCGATCGCAAAGACGTTCGGCAGGCTGGTTTCCAGTTGCAGGGATCGCCTTCCCAGCTCCTCTTCGACATCGGGACCGAATGCCGTGCCGGTCCGGATGAAGCCCTTGTCATCGGTCTTGATGCGGCACTTGATCCAGTCGGTATTCGGATCGGCGCCGATGAACATGAAGACGCGGCGAAGATCGTAGTTCTTGCGGGACTGTTTTTCGAAATTCGTAAGCGTCGCCGCCAGACGGCCATGCGGATCTTCGGCCAGCGACGTCAACTCGCATCCCACATGCATCTCCACGTTCGACAGCGCGGCTATGCGGTCTATGAGGTATGCGGACATCGTCTCCCGCAGGCTTCGGCGTATCACCAGATGCAGACGCCGCACCCGCGGCGCCAGGAAGGCGACCGCCTGGCCAGCCGAGTTGCCGCCGCCCACCAGGGCGATATCGTCGTTTTCGCAGAGCTTCGCTTCGATCGCCGATGCCCAATAGGAGATGCCGGCACCCTCGAAGCGTGAGATGTCGGGAATGTCGGGCCTGCGGTATCGCGCGCCTGAGGCGATGACGACGGTTCGCGCCTTGACCTGCCTGTCTCCCCCGACCCGCAACACCATCGGGTCGGTTCCGCGTTTGCCTGCGGGGGCCGGCACCAGTTCATTGACATCAAGCGGCAGGGCGATCTCCGCGCCGAACTTGAGCGCCTGATTGAAGGCGCGGCCCGCAAGCGCCTGACCAGAAATTCCGGTCGGGAAGCCGAGATAGTTTTCGATGCGGGAAGAACTCCCGGCCTGCCCGCCGATCTCCCGCGCATCGATCACGATGACGCTGAGCCCTTCGGAAGCGGCATAGACGGCTGCAGCCAACCCTGAAGGCCCCGCTCCGACGATCGCCACGTCATAGAGGGTGGCCGGATCGAGTTCCGGCATGATGCCAAGGCAGCAGGCGGCCTCGGCATCCGTCGGATGTTTGAGCACCGTGCCATTGGGGCAGACCATGAGCGGCAGATCGTCAGGCAGAATTCCGAGCCTCTCCACCAGGGCCTGGCCTTCGTGATCCGACGCCGCGTCGAGAACGATATGCGGATAGCCGCTGCGGGACAGAAAGCCCTGAAGGCGAACGAGATCGCGCGCTCCTGGATGACCGATCAGGATAGAGCCGGAGCCCCCGAAGCTGATGAGTTCCACGCGCCGCAGGATGTAGGCGCGCATGATGATCTCACCGATATCGGCCGAGCCGATGATCAGAGCCTTCAGATGCGCCGCGTCGAATGCCAGTGCCACACATCCTTCCGGACCCGCACGCGCACCTGCAAGTGCCGGCCTTCCGGAGAGCTGACTGACCTCTCCCGAAAACTGTCCTTTGCCGTGACCGGTGATCAAGGCTTCCGGCATCGACAGCCCGTCATGCCTGAAGACATCCAGACGACCGGAAAGGATCAGCCGTGCGGGCGAATTCCGGTCACCGATCTCAGACACGACCTCGCCGGGGGCAAAGGTATGTGGGCCACTGCTGGCAAAGCGCGTCGCCAGGCGGATCTGCTCGGCGCTCAGCACCGGAAACATCTGGTATCGGCGGGATTCGAGGTTGTCGGTCATGTCGACGCTCAATAAAAGCGCGGGATCGGGCCGCGCTGCGGTGTCTGATCGGGCAGTTCCACCATCGTCTCGTCGAGATAGCACCAGCCCCAGCCTTCCGGCGGATCGTACCCTTCGATAATGGGATGTCCCGTGGCGTGGAAATGCGCAGTCGCATGCTTTCCGATGGATTGATCGCAGCATCCGACATGGCCGCATTCGCGGCAAAGTCGAAGATGGACCCACTCCTGTCCGTCCTCCAGGCATTCCTCGCAACCAAGCGTCCTCGGCTCGACGGATCGAACGGCCGCAACATGCTTACATTCTGACATCTGAACCTCCGGTGGCAATTGAAGTCTATGTCCCTGGCGGGAAACATAGATCACGAAACGGTTCTCTGTATCCTATACGCAAGGATAAAATCGTCTCCTCGCCGACCGGCTCATTCTGGAGAAAATTCCAAGTGGCAGGTCGGCGGTGGTCGCCAAGGATGGCTTGGTCCGGAAATCCTTGCGCGGCTCAGGCGGCGCGGGATGCCGTTACATCAGGCCGCGCAGCGGCGATCCGGAAGCGCGAAACAATCTCTTCGAGCGCCAGGACCTGCTCGTTCAGTCCCTTGCAGGCCAAGTTGGTTTCCGCCGCCATGGCGGAATTGCGCTGGGTCACCTCGTCCATCGCATGGACCGAGCTGTTGATCTCGCCGATCGCCGAGGACTGCTCGTTCAGGGAAGTGACCACGGCCTGGATCAACTGGCCGACATGCTGCACCCTGGTTTCGATATGGGAGAGCGCTTCGCCAGTGCGGTTGACCAGCGCCACCCCCGAGCCGACCTGGTCCGAAGATGTCGAGACCAGAACCTTGATCTCCTTGGCGGCATTGGCCGAGCGGGAAGCAAGTTCGCGCACTTCCTGTGCCACGACGGCAAACCCCTTGCCGGCTTCGCCCGCGCGGGCTGCTTCGACACCGGCATTGAGCGCCAAAAGGTTGGTCTGGAAGGCGATGTCGTCGATGACGTTGATGATCGAGCCGATCTGGTCCGACGAACCCTCGATCCGCTGCATTGCCGCGATTGCCTCGCGCATCAGGTCGGTGCATTGCAGCGCAGCCTTGCTGGTCTCGCTCGTCATCCGGCTTGCCTCGCCCGATTGCGACGAGGAATTGCCGACGGCGGCGGTGATCTCGGTGAGTGCGGCCGATGTCTCTTCGATGGTTGCTGCCTGCTGCTCGGTGCGCTTCGACAGCGCCTCCATGGCGCCGGCGATATCATGTGAAGAATGGCGCAATGTGCTTGTCGCGCCGGAGACGGCGTCGATCGAACTGGACAGCGTGTCGACACTGGAATTGAAGGCGGCGCGGAGCTGTTCGTAGGCGGATGAGAACCTGGTATCGATGTGGAAGCCGAGATTGCCGCGCGACAGTTCATCGAGCCCGCGGGTGAGTGAATGGATCACCTCGTCACGCGCGGCTTCCTCGGCAACGCGCTCGGAGGCCAACTGGCGTTCGCGGGTGACTTCGGCTTCCTTGGCCCCCGCCTCGCGCAGGTGCGCTTCGCGGCGCTCAAGGGAATTGGTGCGGAAGACGACAACGGCTTGCGCCATCTGGCCGATCTCATCGCTGCGCTCTGCATAGGGCACGTCTTCGGAGAAGTCGCCATTGGCAAGGCCGCTCATATAACGCCTCATGCCATCGATCGGCAGGACGGCGCGGCGGCGGAAGAAATAGAGCCCGGCGAGCAGCAGCAGGAAGGACGCAAGTGAAGCCACTGCAGCCGCCGAGGTCCATGTCATGATCTCATCGGCAGCATTCTTCTCCTGCCCCTTGAGATAGGTATCGGAATTGACCACGAGCTTTTCGACCGCATCCTGATGTTCGTGGAAGGCGGTCCTGAGCTTGACCATCGGCTCGGCTGCGGCGCCGGCCTGCCTGGTCTTGAGTGCCGGGATGACGTCCTCTTCCATCACCTTCCAGAAGAGGTCGCCCTTGGCCAGCACTTCCTTGTTGAGCTCGTCCTTGAGCGGCTGCGGCAGGCGCGTTGTCTGCCAATAGCCGCGGCGATCCTCATAGGCTGCCTTCAAAGTAGCGATCTTGGCGAGATTGGCATCGATCAGATCGGGAAAGTCGTTGGCCTCATGCGACAGCATGTAGGATTCGACGACGAAGAGCGGCGGCGGGAGGATGTCGGCAATCAGGTCTTTGCCATAGACGATCTGCTCGTAGATCGGTCCGTTGACCTTGAGCCGTTCGAGTGCGGTCTGTTGCAGCGCGAAGGAAGCGAACATGCCGACGGAGACGGCGATGCCCACAGCGGCGAGATTTCTTGCAATGGTGAGCTTCATCATCGATCCCTGGAAAAGCGGCACGCCCGCGTTTAGACACTCGGCCTGCCTTCTGACCGAGCACATTCCATGAACTCTAATATTTTATGGTAAAGAAATAGTATCAAAAGAGCCGTTATCTTTGACGCCGACAACGCTACAACTATTCTTCCCTATGGCGGGCACGGATATCGTCGGAGAATTGGCTCTCTTTCTTCAAAGAAGGTCAATCATACTCGATATCCCCCGAAGAGTGGGCCATCCCATAATAAAGCCGCTCGGCAGGCCCCGACGTCTTAAGAAGAACCCCGCCTGGCCGAGGGCCGCTTTCCGCATTCGCGCGCAACCCTGCCGACAGGCTGGGATCGTCTCCCTTGCCTCGGCCCCGCCGGAATGTTCGACCGGCCGTCATTGCCAGGACGGCAAACCATCCTATCCTCCCGCAGCACGAATCGAACAGACAACGGGAGGCACGATGACCGACGACGTGTTACAGAGCGTGGCCGCGCGATGGAATGGCAATGCCGATCAATGGACGCATGACGTACGCAACGGCTACGACGCCTACCGCGAGCTCTTCACCTTCCCCGCCTTCATCGATTTCCTGCCGCCGCTTGCCGGCCTCGATGTGATCGATTTCGGCTGTGGCGAAGGAACGAACACCCGCCGCTTCGCCGAAATGGGCGCACGCATGACCGGCATCGATCTCTCCGAGCGGATGATCGGTCATGCGCGGAACGCCGAAGAGAAGCATCCCCTCGGCATCACCTACAAGGTCTCCTCCTACAGCACCGATACCGGCTTCCCCGACGGCTCTTTCGACGCCGTCATCTCCACCATGGCGCTAATGGATGGCCCGGATTTCGATGCCGCCATGCGGGAGGCCTATCGCCTCGTCCGCCCCGGCGGCTTCCTCGCCTTCAGCGTGCTGCATCCCTGCTTCATCACGCCGGGCCTCGCCTGGCAAAAGAACGAGGCCGGCATTGCGACAGCGCTCTGCGTCTCGCGCTATTTCGACCGCAGCACTTTCACCGAAGAATGGCGGTTCRGCAGCCGCCCGGCGGACGAGATCGTTCAGCCCTTCGCCGTCCCCCGCTTCCCGCGCATAATGAGCGAATATCTGAATGGCATTGTCGCGGCCGGATTCCGCATCGGCAGGATCGGTGAGCCACAACCGAGCGCGCAAGCTTGCGAAGACAAGCGTTTTGCCCGCTGGCGCGACCTCGCCGCATTCCTCCTGCTCGTCATGGCAGAGCGCCCCTAGGGGGGATGCCCTGTCATCTGGTGGCGGACCAGCATCCCTCAGCTTCCGCGAGAATAAATTGTCGCATTGTGACCGCGGTCACTATCGGAAACATCCACCGCTTGTATTTTGCCCTCGCTGGATGCTGCACCTACCAGCAGGAGAAGGGTCGCCAGGCCCCACTTGGTGGCCCTTCTTATATCTCCCGCTGATGATGGCGGGTTACGCAATCACCGAAACGTCTCGCTCTGGCTGCCGATCCTGCCGCCCTTTCGCACGCCGGTCGCTGCATTCGTTCTTGGGTCGGACTGCGCATCACTGAACCACGACACGATGAGCAGAAGAGCCGCGGCTGCAAACAGCGGCGGGCCAAGATAGACGATCAGGAGGGAATGCAGCGATTTCACGGTGGTGGTGTTTTCGGGTTTCTACGTTGGGGGGCGATCCAGGTCGCCGCACCTGGGATGGGGTTATCGTGATCGTGCGTTAGTTCGGGTCGCCGCGACCCTCATGTGAAACGAAGGAAATATCAAGCGACTGGGAAGCATTCAGGCTCTGATAGATTTCCCGAACACTATAGTAGGCGCCACCCCACATCAGCACACTGAGTTGAAAAGCGATGAAATAGAAGTAAATCCTCATGACTTCCCTTCGGGACTAGCGTTTAACGGCGCCAAAGATCCAAAACTAATCTTTATGCACACCCAGAACTTAATCTCGGGATCTTAGCTTTATCGCAAAATTAACCGTGTTATTACTGAAGCTATCACAACATAAAAAGTGACATAATAACCCGAATGGGTGAAATCATGAGGTATAAAAAGAATTATACTTCTGCCTACCTCTGGCGACGTCACCTTCCCGTCAGAACCAGCGATCGCGCATGCACCGGCACTTGGAAGAAGGATCGTCATCGTATCCAGCCCGTCGAAATGGCGGGTCGAAAACCGGATCCGGCGGCGCCTGCCGCAAATCGGCCGCCCTGTGCCGGCGCCCATCTTTTCTGTCATGTCCGGCCGACAGGCTTTGGCTGGCCGCGGCGGCTTCTCCTATCGGATGAGGGAGAAATAGCCGTAAAGATCTGATCGTTAACCACTCCGGACTAAAGCCCTGGCGTCATATCTCTTTTAGTATGCATATTAGAATGCTCTAAGGTGGTCGCGGCTCGGGAGGGGTATGATGACACGTTGGGATGAAGATGAAGTCTTTTCCAGATTCGTGGAGGAGCGCCGCGAGCTCGGCTTTCGGGGCGACCGGCCGCCGCAGCGACGGCGGTCGATAAACTGGCAGTTTCTTGCGGTTGTCGCGGTTGTTTTGGGCGCCGGGCTCATAACGGTTACATCAACCAGGATCGACACCGAGGTCACCGTCGTTCTTCCTCAGTAATGGTGCCAGGGACTGTCAAGAATGCAGGCGGACGTGTATCCGCCGCCGACCGAACCTGTCGGCCGGCAGCGGCCGTTTGCCCATCGGATGATGATAGGGTCATCGGGTTACAACTATTGAATGAATTGCCATCGCCGGTTCACGAGGTAGCATTCCGGTGACCTTGTGGCGCGGGCTTGCACATCACGCAACGCTTCGGCTCGCCACATCGGTCGGGAGGGTTTGATGGCACATGTAGAAGACGACGATGTCTTTTCCAGATTCGTGGAAGATCGTCGCGAGTTTGGCTTTCAGGGCAAGCGGCCGCAGCAACGGCGGCCGATGGGTTGGCCCTGGGTTGCGCTGATCACGGTTGTCCTGGGTGCCGGGCTCATCACGCTGACATAAGCGACGAACGACAACGAGATCACCCCGCCCTTCCTGAGATGGGGAAAACGGCTGCGGCGCTCAAGCATGTCGCTCAACTGTGCGGCAGATCTGCGATCAATCTGAAAGATTGCGACAGGCTTTCGTAAGTGCGACTGGTTGTGACCTTCGTCATGGTAAGTCGTGGCTTCCCGCATTTGCGGACTATCCCGTCAGAACCAGAGGTCGCGCACGCACCGCCCCTTGGAAGGAAGGTCCTCGAACGTCTCCAGCCCGTCGAAATGATCGATCGGCAGGTCGGAAACGCGGTCCGGCGGCGCGAGCCGCAAGTTGACCGCCATGCGCCGGCGCCCATCCTTGTTGAGCCTCAGGCCACGCCAGCTCAAAACACAGGCGCAGGTCGGGCAGAACAATATTTCCAGCGACGACGTCTCCGGGCCGGTCCGCGTATAGGAGCCGGTCTCGCCCTTCATGGAGATACGCCCGCCCTCGTAATCATAGGCCCAGAGCGCCCCATAACGCCGGCAGAGCGTGCAGTTGCATGCGGTGATCGAGCCCGGATCGCCTTCCAGCGTCCAGCCCGCCTTGCCGCAATGACATGAGCCGATCAGCATCAGCGCACCGTTCCATCCTGCTTGTTCAGATAGCGTATCCTGCCCCAATCCCGTGATATCCGCAAACGGCGCCCGAGCCGATGCTCCTCCCCGCGCTCAGGGCTCGATCGCCGCCCTTGACTCCCACCGAAATGAGAACATAATAAGAACATCCTTGGCGTCTCGGCCGCCATCCCGACAATATGAAACTGAAATGCTCTGCAAGGAGAATGAGAAGATGCGTCCGCAATTGGCTCCCAAAACTGATAGTGATGTGACTGAAAACGAAGACCTGAGCTGGGAGGTCGAGGCCGTTCTCTCCTGGCACGACGAGGATGCCAAGGCGGCCATCGCCACGCTTCTGCAGGACTGCCGCCACCTGCGCAGCCAGCTTGCTCTGGCCGAGGGCGCGATAAGCAGGGGCATGGTGCGCGGCTGGCGGCCATCTTTCGACCGCCCTCTTTTTGAACGCAGATGAAACACCGCCGCAGCGTCGATCTCGTCGCCGGCCACGAGGTGGTCGAGATCGACAGGGAGACGCTCTCCACCCTGCCGCAATGGTATGTCATCCACGCGCGATGCCCGGCCTGCCAGCACGAAACGATGATCGACCGGCGCGAGCTCGCCTACCGTTCCGGCAAGGATATAACCCTTGCCAGGATCGGTCCTCGCCTGAAATGCAACGGCTGCGGCAATCGCTCGGGAAACCAGCTGCTGCTCGGCAGGCTGCCGCGCGATTGACTGCGATCCCCGCTCTACGTGCCGGCCTCCGCAAGCAACAGCCGCGCCGCCACCATTGCCCCGTCGGTGCGAATCTCAGGGGCAAGGGCCGAGGCGCGCTGGCGCATTTCCGGCTGCAGCGCTGCTGAAAGTGCACTGGAAAAACTCTGAAGCGTCGGCGTTGCCCCCTCATGCGCCACGCCGATGCCGAGCGCTGCAACGCGGGATGCCCAGTAGGGCTGATCGGCTATCTGCGCCACGACGACCTGCGGCACGCCGGCTCGGGCCGCCGCTGCCGTCGTGCCTGCCCCGCCATGATGGACGATGGCCGCAACCCGCGGAAAGAGCGCCTGATGATTGGCCTCGTCGACGACGAAACAATCGCTTCCGCCATCATCGGACACCAGGCCGGCCCAGCCTTGCGACAGCACCGCCCGCCGCCCCTGCTGACGGATAGCAGCAACGATCAGGCTGGCGGCATCCCTTAACGCATGCATCGGCATGCTGCCGAAACCGACATAGACGGGTGGCTCGCCGGCATCGAGAAAGGCTTCCAGTGCCGATGGCAGCGGCCGGTCGTCATCAAGCATCCACGCGCCCGTCTGCACCGCATCGACCAGATCCGTCTTGAGCAAAGGCCCGAGCACCGGGTCGGCGGCAAGCAAGGGCCGTCTGCTCAGGACGGGATCGCGGACATTCTTAACCGGATAAAGGCCCATCGAGGCGCGCAGACGATTGAAGGCCCCACCGAACATCACATTCTTGGTTTCGATATCGTAATCCCAGAGCGCCCTGACATCCGTCACCCCAGGCGGATGCGGCCGGCCCGGAAAAGCATGCGGCTTATGATGCTCCGATGGCAGGAAAATCGGGCAGAAGGCGGCGCCGAAATAGCGGATGCCAGCCCGGTCAGCCACCAGCCGCGCCGCCGCCATCGAAGGAAACAGGCCTGCAGCGACAATCAGATCGCAGCCTTCCGCCGCCGCCGAGAGGGCTTCGACCTGTGCTGCCATGATCGCGGCCGCCCGTTCGGAAATGCCTTCGGCGGAACGCTCCCGCGTGTTGCCCGCCGCGCTCCTCTTCATCACCTCGCTGACCCACTGTCGCACCGGCGCATTGGCCGGCGCCAGCGGCACGCCGAAGCGCTCCAGCAAGGCTGCAAATTCCGCATCCGGCGGCGCACACACGATCGCGTCTGCGCCTGTTGTCCTCAAAGCCACTGCCAGCGCCGCCAGCGGCTGCACATCGCCCCGCGACCCGTATGTGGAAAGCAATACACGCATGCTCTTCTCCCGATGCTGTTGATCAGGATACGCGTTCTACGCCTCGACCTGGGTCTTGCCGCAAGTCCCCCCTGCGCCATATCTAAAGGCATAGCAGGGAGTGTGATCGCACCCTGCCGGCTTCTTCCCCCTCATTTCGCGCGATAAACGGCAAAGGCAGCCCTGCGATCCTACGTCAGGAACCGGCTGAGATAGGCATAGCTGCGCGCCGCAAATTCGAAGGGCAGTCGCGGATTGTCGTGCTCGACGACGAAAAGCCGGGCGCCGCTCGCCATCGCCGCCCGCCAGAGAGATGGCCAGAGCAGCACGCCGGAGCCGACATTTGCCCAGCCGTCCTCGTCCGGATCCATGTCATCGGGCGCCTGATCCTTCACATGCACCGAGACCAGCACGCCGGCATAACGCCTGATCCATTCGATGGCATTGGGCTGGGCGCGCGCGAGCCACGCAATATCCGCCTGCCAGGTAAGCGGGCTACCTCTGGCTGCCTCAAACATCAGCTCGAAGCCGTAGCGCCCGCCGATGGTGCGCTCGAAGCCCGCCGTCTTGTTGTGATAGCCGAGCGCGATGCCATCGGCCTTCATCTGTTCCGAGAGCGCGCCGAGCTCATGGCCGATCCGCTGCCATGCGGCTTTCGTTTCCTTCGCCACCAATGGCGCCGGATGCGGCACGAAGAGCTGCCCGATGCCGCACTGCTGGCAGGCCTCGACAAACCGCCGCCGCTCGCTGCGCAGCGCCTCCAGCCCGACATGGGCCGATGGTGCCACCAGCCCGTTCCTGACAAGCCCGGCCTGCAGGCTATCGACATCGCGCAGATGCCCCTCGAGCGGCTCGACCGCGCCATAACCGGCAGAAGCCGCCTTTTCGAGCTGCGTGCCGAGATCTCCAAGGCCGCGCATCGAAAAGAGCTGCAGCGAAAGCATCGGTTTCGTCATCGCCGCTCTCCAGACCATTGTCGCCCTCGCCGGCAAGGCATCCCGACCGTTCCTCCGTATCGAATCCGAGGACAGTTTCGCCTGTGTCGGCGCAGATTGCGAGGGCAAAAGCGGCCGATATCACCCCACTGCGGACAAGGCTGGCTTCGGCAGCAGCTTGCGTTTGAGATTGACGATATGGCGGCCGACGGATCTGTCGATACGCTTCACATCGATCAGCGTCAGGTCTCCGCAGGCGGAAAATGTGTGGAGGCCATCGGGGTAATCGGCAGTGGCGAGATCGCCCGTCAACTGCGCCGGCAGGTGCGTGCAGGTCACATGCGTTTCGCTGAGCAGGCTGAAGCGCAGGAAGCGCAGGCCGCCGCCATAGCTGACACTGCAATCCTGAACCGGCAGGATGATCTGGCCGTCAGCACCGATAAAGGGCGTGCCGCCCGGCCGGGCGCCGGAGCGATCCACCAGAACCGGATTTTGCGGATGGGTTTTCCACGGGCCGGTCAGCCGATCGGCAAAAGCGATATGCAGCTCGCGCTGGTCTCGCGCGCCGGCCCCGACAAGCGTGTAGAACATCCACCACTTGCCCTGATGCTCGATGAGACAGGCCTCGGCAGCCGGCACACCGGCCAGCAGCACCGTTTCCCGCACCCAGCCATCGGGAAACGAGCGGGCACGGTACAGTGCGACCTCCCCCGCCTTATGGCTTTCCGGCATCATCAGCACCTCGCCATCCTGCTCGATCAGGAAGGGATAGGAGAGATGAAAAGGCCTGGTGAGCGCCACCGCCTTGCCGCGCCATTGCAGGTTCGGCCCCACCAGTTCATGGCGCTCGATGAAGCCATGCTTGGTGTGGTAGTCATAGGCCTCCACGAAGACGTGCAGGCTGTCGCCGCGCTTCACGGCAAAAGGGTCTGCGAGATATCGCCAGGGGCCGGGATCGGGCAGCCATGTGATACGATCAGAACAATCCGCCAAAGTCTCGGCATCGAGCAGCGCCTCGGCAGGTGCCGGGACGATGCCGACCTGCCAGAAATCACTCTTGGGCTTCAGACGCATAGATCAACCGCGGCTGATCGATGTCGGGTGCAGTCTGGACTGCCGCTCCGCGGGCAACCCGGGAATAGAAATCGAGAACATTGGCGATACCTGCCGAACGAGAGAAGGGAGCCAAGTCGTAGCCTACGCGCGACAGGCGGACAACGGATTCTTCCCGCATCACATCGCCGAGCGCCTCGGAAAGCTGCTCGATCGAGCCGGGTGCGACCAGCGTCACCGGATGCTCGCGCAGATATTCCGACGGCCCTTCGGCGGCTGTCGCGATGATCGGCAACCCCTCATGCATGGCTTCGAGAATGGCAAGCCCCGCCGATTCTTCGCGGGACGGCGAGACGAAGAGATCGAGATTGCGCAGGAACCCCGGAACATTGTTGCAATGGCCGAGCAGATGGATACGGCTGTCGCCCTTGGCAAGCTTTTCCAGTGCGGCGCGATGCGGCCCCTCGCCGACGATGACAAGAGCGGCATTGGCGGGTGCCGCCTTCCGGAAGGCCGACACCAGCACGTCATATCCCTTGCTGAGATGCAGGCGTCCGACGCTGCCGACAAGCCGTGTTTCGCGCGGCAAATTCAACTGCGCACGCAGGTCGATGCTCTCGGCGGACTTGACGTCGGGCAGCCAGTTGGAAATCAGCGCCGACTGGCCGTCATATTTGCCAAGCCGCGTCGACTGGGCGGCATTGACGCAGATCACCCCGTCGAGACGGGCATGCTGTTTGGCTTTGTAGCCGACATGCAGGGTCGCGATCCGGGCGACGCTGTCGGGCGCTGCGGCAAGCGCCTTGCAGCCATGGCTGAGATGCCCATGGGCGATCTCGATCCCTGTTCGCCCAGCCAGCCACCTGATCCTGAGACCGCGCAGGAACGGCATCGAAAATCCGTGGAAAATAACCTTCTCGGAAAGCAACCCCGCCATCGGCGAGCCGTATCGCCCGGCAACGTGCACCTCGTGCCCAAGAGCAGCCTGCCCATTGGCGAGGTCAACGCAGTATCGTTCCGATCCCGCAACTCTGGAGGAGAACAAGACATGCAGAATTTTCAACTTGGGAGATGCTACCGGATCGGCAGCCGTATAGGTACGCGGGTGCAACTCACCCACGAAATCATTTCGAGCGCTCAAGATACACCTCAGACCGATGGCCGATCGAGTTGAGATGTTTGCCGAACACTGCTCGATAGCTTCTGGCGATGATCTACATTGCGGAAGCATTACCGACAAGACTGGCTAAGCATACAGAATCGTAAGCTTTTACGCCACAGAACAACCATTTTTGGGGTAACTTGCTGAAGTAGCTCTGAAAAAATTGCGGCAGTATTATGCATGACTGAAACAGCGATGAAACAGCCTGCTAAAGTGCCAAAAAAAGTCTTGAGACAAACTGTGCGGACAATACCAAAGCCGCCGCCTCACACCCGACCTTCGGTCCGGCACTTTATTTTTTCAATGCGTAGTTGATTCTGCGGACCGTCTCGGCGATGCGGATCGCATAGGTCGGCAACCGCCTCCACCAGGGAAATTTGGTTTCCCTGTAGACGGATCGTGTGCCGATATTCGAGCCGCCCTCTTTCACATCGGCCACATTCCGACGGGTCGTATAGATCCGCGCTCGGGATGCCCAGCCCCGCTCCAATTCGATATCCCAGGGAAACCGCATGACGGCGATCTGCTTGAGGAGCTTCAGGGCGCCCATCCGCGTCACCGCATAGCAGGCGGCCGACCCTTGAGGACCATGCGTCGCCCGGCCGATCTCATCGCCCGCCGCCGAGGTGGCGACAGGCCTGAAGCCGACGGTGCGGTGATTCAAGAGCTTAATCACATCGGCGCCGGGAATCGCCGCGAGCGCGGCCTCGGCGCGCGCAACGAGATCGGCAGACAAAATGACATCGTCCTCGACGATGATGCAGGCGGCTTCACCCGTTTCCAGAAAGGCCGAGAGCACCTTCAGGTGGCTTCGGTAGCAGCCATATTCGCCCGGCAGCATGGTCCGGCCATTGTTGCGCTGGAAGGCGCGCTCATCACAGGCCACGCGCTGATCCGCGGCAACCTCTCGCCCATCGACGCCGGCAATGCGAACAAGGTCGAACTGCAAGGATCTGGCCTGATCGGAGAGAGCATTCCACCGATCCGTGGACCGGTCCAGATTGATCACATAAATATTGATGCTCATCGTCCAACCAAGGTTCTGCTGCTCGAGGCCGCCACGGGGCGTCCTGCATCGGGATTACGCTTTCCATCAAAAATGCTCGCCTAGCACTTCCCCCGCCAGTTGTGCAACCTGCCGTTCCGGCATTGCGGCAACGTCAGCGACGAATTTCGCTTATTCGGCCAGGAGGCAACCCGCATCATGGGGTCAGCAAAGCGCGCACGTCGATGACATCGGCTTGAATTGCCGGCCGAGAGTCYCTAGCAATCTCACCTGTCGATCAGCCCTTCAGGACGCCCAGCTTGCTCGCCTTCCCCTTCTCCTTAAACGATCCCATCCAGCATCATGGCCCGCTTCCGAAAACCTCCGACGTCGTCATTATCGGCGGCGGCGTCATCGGTGTGACGACGGCGCTGTTTCTGGCCAAGCGCAACATCTCCGTGACGCTCATCGAGAAGGGACGCATCGCCGCAGAGCAATCCTCGCGCAACTGGGGCTGGATCCGCAAGCAGGGCCGCGATGGCGACGAGCTGCCCATCGTCATCGAGGCCTGCCGCCTGTGGAAGGAGCTCGCGGCAGAATGCGGCGAGGATATCGGCCTTACCGAGACCGGCGTTACCTATCTCGCCAACTCCGACAAGCAGATGGCCGGCTTCGGAACCTTCATGAAGCTCGCGAACACCTACGACCTCGACACCCGCCTGCTCGACAGCGGCCAGACGGCCTCCCTCTTCAAAGGCATGTCCCGCAAATTTGCGGGATCGATGACGACACCCTCGGACCTGCGCGCCGAACCGTGGCTCGCCGTCCCCGCGCTTGCCCGGCTCACCGCAAGGCTCGGCGTGACGATCATCGAAAACTGCGCGGCGCGAACCCTCGATATATCGGCCGGCAAAGTGAGCGGTGTATGGACCGAGGCCGGCCGCATCGAGACCTCGACAGTACTCGTCGCCGGCGGAGCCTGGTCGTCGCTTTTCCTCAGAAACCACGGCGTCTCCATTCCGCAGCTTGCTGTCCGCGCCACCGTCGCCGCAACCGAACCTCTGGCTGAAATTCACGCCGGTGCCGCAGCCGGAGCCGATGTCGCCTTCCGCCGCAGGCAGGACGGCGGCTACACGCTGGCGCCGGCAAGCCACCGCCTCTATCTCGGCCCGGACGCATTCCGCCACGCCACGAAATATATGCCGGCGCTCATGGCCCACCCCTTCGGCACCCGCTATTCGCCCGCAGCCCCCGAAGGCTTCCCGGACAGCTGGTCGACCCCGCGCAACTGGACAGCGGATGCCGAGAGCCCCTTCGAGCGGATGCGCGTCCTCAACCCCGCTCCCGAACAATCCAGCCTCGATGCGATCAGCCGCAATTTCCAGCGCCTCTTCCCGCAATTCGAAACCGTGCGCCTGAAGACGACCTGGGCCGGCATGATCGACGCCATGCCCGACATCGTGCCGATCGTCGACCGCGTGCAGGCCATTACCGGCCTCTTAGTCGCCACAGGCATGAGCGGCCACGGCTTCGGCATCGGCCCAGGCATCGGCCGCGTGGTCTCCGACCTGATACAGGGCAACGCTCCCGGCCACGATCTCCACCGCTTCCGGCTCTCGCGCTTCAGCGACGGCAGCCGCATCCGGCCGGGGCCGGCGATCTGAGCCGACGCGAAGCCTGCGCGCCATCATGGACTGCGGCGGTGCGCCAGAATTGTCCGGGAGTTTCCATACCCGCTAGTCAGCGCAATGGGTTGAAGACGGACGTACATAAGATTTTAATCACGGCCTTAGATCGTTCTTCAACCCTCACGGGTATATTCCCTCGCATCTTCGCGTTTGCAAGGCTTCAGCGTAATGACGATTTTCGGCCAATCCCGCTTGGGGCGAATTGCTTATGCCATCCTGCTCATCATGATGTTCGGCTTCGATTTCGCCAAAGATCCGATAGAGCACTTTATGATCTCCCAGCAGGATGAGGCAGCCCGCCAGTTGATGGCTCCACGTCCCGCCAAGGCCGGCTCGTCGCCAGCTGCCAGCCAAGCCGTCAATGCCAGGACCGTCACAGGCCAGAACACCAATGGCCAAGCCATCAACGGCAGGCCCATGCCGTTGATGTTCAAAGGGCAGGAGGAAATGATCAAGAAGATGGCGGCCTCCGGCCGGAGGCCGACGTCAGAGGAGATGGCGAAGCTGCGCGCAACCACGGTGGTAGGCGCCACGCAGATGATGATGGGCGGCGGCTCGACCGACAAGGAAACGGCAAGCCTCGTTGCACGGCGATCCACGTTCGAAATGCTCTACATCCTCGCGGCAATCGCGATGACTGCGGTCACTATCATCGGACTTCTTTACATTGTGTCGAGCCGCCTGCGCGACATCGGTTGGCCACAATACCTGCTGTGGGCATTTCTCGCGCCGGTATTTCTCCCGAAGTTCATCGCCATCCCGCTTCCGGCGGTCGCGATCCAGGGCATTGCCGTGTTCTTTTACGGTGCGCTCCTCATTCTTGCATTCATCCCGAGCGGCGGTTTCGGCCCTCCCGCCTACCGCGTCGCGACGCCGCCTCGCGTGGCGGTCAAGCGCAAGCCCGGCCAATTCGGCAGGCTCGGCACCGAGTAGCAGCGCGCCTGCCTGTCTTCCCTCGGCCTTGCAGTCGAGGACGCTTCAGCCCTACCTCCGCCTCGCGATGAAAACCGACGTCGTCATATTCCTGGTGACGACACCGCCAAAATCGGCCCTTGCCAGTTCTTCCAACGCATTCAGCAGCTCATCGCGCTTCTCCGCTTCCAATGCCACGACATTCGAATAGGTCGCGTAAAGTCGCCGCACCGCAGGCGGATCGAGCGTCAGCGTCCACTCGAACATGACAGGCGGCTCGCACTGAAACGAGGCCTCCTCAAAATCCTTGAGCCGGGCCTCGCTATCGAGCCCGTGAGGCGTCAGCGTCGTCCCTCCGCCGGACGGGCTTGGGCGATGCCCGGCAAAGAGATGCGCGCTCGCCTCGTGAAAGGGGTCGGGCCTGATATTGTCGCCAAAGACGTTCCAGATCAGCGCCACAGCACCGCCATCGCGAAGCAGCGCATGGATACGCCGCAGCGCCGGAACGGCATCAAGCCAATGAAATGCCGTCGCGCTGACCACCAGATCGTAGGATTGCGGCGCCTCGTTCACCTCTTCGAAGGGTCGCTCGATCACCTCCAGCTCGGAGCGATGCAGCCGGGCGCGAAGGAATTCCGCAAGCCTCCCGTCCGGCTCGACGGCCAGAAGCCGGCGCGGCTCGTGATCCAGAAGATGTTCGGTGGCAAGCCCGGTTCCCGCTCCGATTTCCAGTATCGCGACACCGGATCGCAGTCCGGCCCGCTGCCGCAGGAGATCCCACACCGCCGGCGGATAAGGTGGCCGGGCTAACTGATAGTTTTCGGGGCTAAGTCCAAAGGCTTCCCGGCCAAATGAACGGGCAAGGGTATCACCGGACATGACGATCTCCGCGCTGATCGGCGTAGACCTATCCCATTCGGCAGGAAAGCGCACCCGTTAACCAAGCAGCGACACCGCACCGCTGGCGATATCATAGCGCGCCGCGACGACCTTGAGTTTCCCTTCCCTGGTGGCCCCTCCAATGACGGTCGAGCTTCGGCTGATCAGCGTTGCCTGCATACTGGCATTCGCATCGATGGCCGCGTCGAGATCGTTCCCAGCCGCATTCACCGCCGGCCAGATCGGCGCATAGAGGGCACCGATCTGGCCGGGCACGGCCTTGCCGTCGATGGTCGCCTTCACCGCACCGCAATTGCTGTGGCCGAGCACCATCAGAAGCCGGGCGCCAAGAACGGCAACGCCATATTCGAGGCTGGCGATGATCTCGGGCGTGGCGATATTGCCCGCGACACGCACCACGAAGAGCTGGCCGATGCTCTGATCGAAGACGAACTCCACCGGCACGCGTGAATCGGCGCAGGAGAGCACCGCCGCGAAAGGCTCCTGCTTCTCCGCCGTCTTCGCCTTGAGGATGGAAAGGTCTTCATTGAGAGACTGGAGACGCCCGTCGATGAAGCGCCTGTTTCCATCCATCATCGCCTTCAGCGCATCATCGGGCGCCATTGTGCTCTGTGCCGATGCCGGCTCGGCGGATGAGACGGCAGCCGCCAGCGCAGCACCTCCCAACGCGCTGCACAGGAAGCGGCGCCGTCCCTGGTCCGCTGTTGCATCAGGACAACCACCGCAGCCGCAAGCCACGCCGGGATGCTGCATAAAACCGTGCATTTTCCCCTCCCAAAATCGACAATGCCCAACCCGAGCCCTGTTCCCACATGGCAACGCGAGCGCCCGCCTTGCGCAAGTCGCCCAAACGGGTGAGGTGCGAACCGGTCTTTGCCCGCGCATCGCACGCCCCATTTCCCGGAATATTTCGCGACGCGAACACCTTGAGGCCATCGATGGCTTGTCCTCCCACCGGCACCTGATGCATCGAAAGACACGTCGGGGAGATGGGGCAAGCCAATGACACCAGGCATCATCCTGTTGCTGTTTGTATCAGGCATAGCCGGCGGGGTGATCAATGCGCTCGCCGGCGGCGCCACGCTGCTCACTTTCCCCGCCATGCTTGCCGCCGGCCTGCCGCCGGTGACCGCCAATGCCTCGAATGCGGTGGCGATCGTGCCGGGCCATCTGCTCGCCGTCCTCGCCGATCGCCGCAAGGTGCTGCCGCTTGACGGGAAGCTCGGTGCTTCCGTTGTCGTCTGCCTCATCGGCGGCGCCGTCGGCGCGCTCCTGCTGCTCGCCTTGCCCGAGCGGCTCTTCGTTCTCCCCGTTCCAGCCCTGATCGGCATCGCCACCCTGCTCTTCCTCTTCTCGCCCCGCATCGCCGCCTGGGCGGACGCGAGACGCGGCGATGCCGAGCCGTCGCGCGGTCTCGGCCTTTCCGTGCTGGGCCTCTCGTCGATCTATGGCGGCTTCTTCGGCGCCGGCCTCGGCGTCATCCTGACGGCAGTTCTCTCGATTGCCGATCCCAACGACATCCGCCGCGTCAAGGCGCTGAAAAATCTGCTCGCGACCTCGGTCAGCATGGCCGCCATCGTCATCTTCATCGCTGAAGGCGCCGTCCACTGGCCCGAGACGTTAACGATGCTGTCAGGTGCGCTCGCAGGCGGCTATCTCGGCGGTTATCTTGTGCGCGTGCTGCCGGCAGGCGTGGTCCGCTGGTTCGTCATCGTCACCGGGACAGCCATGACCGTCGTCTATGCTGTCAAATATTGGAGCTGAGCCCCTCTCCTTCATCTCGGCCGCCACAGCCGCTTCAACCCTTGCCACCGTTTGAGAAGACGGATCACGATCGGCGGCGGGATTTTCCTGTGGTCGGCAATCGTCCCCTGCCGCGTCACAGGCGCTCGGGGATCCAGCAGGAAGGCCACCATCACGCAGGCGCTCGTCGCCTCTGCGGCCAATATCTCCTCGGACAGCAGCAGCCCTTGCTCGCCTTCACCAAATGCCTGCCCGCCGGCGCGAACCGCGCCGCTGAACACATAGAAATAGAGGTCGCACCCCTGCTTAAACGGGAAGTCCACCCGCACGCCGGCCTCCAGCCGGATGTCGAAGAAATCGATCCTGTTGCGAACGAAGAAAGGCGCATCGCCCCCTTCCGGCCCGACAAGGTGCCGCCAGCGATTGGGCGCGCTGTCAGGCATCACCCCATGCTGGATGCCGGGTTCGAGATCGACCGCATCGGGTCGCACCAGGATCTGCAGCATGCGCAACGGCGGATCGGAGGCCAGCGTCTCCTCGGAATGCCAGAAGCTGCGCCCGGCATTCATCACCATCAGATGCCCGCTGTCGCAAACCAGCCGGCCGCGCGCCCTGTCTTCATGGCGCATCACGCCATCAGGCACCCAGGAGATGATCTCATCGTTGCGGTGCTCGTGCATGGCAACCAGCCGGCCCGGATGCAGGACGGTTTCGACCACCATCGCCAGCGGCCCATGCCCGTGATCCCCAGGTTTCGGCTTTACCCATCCGGGCATGTTGATATGCACGACGAACCCTCCCATGTCGCGCACGACGAAGGTTCGTTCCGCCTTGAGCAGCATCGCATCCTCCTTGCCTGCAAGCAGTGACGATACCGGCCCATTAGCGCCCCGATCCCATCAGAGGTCAATCAAGCGGCCTGCCATTGACCTGTCCCGCCCCGGCCTTAAATGCCTGCGCCGTACGCGCAACAAGGAAACCCATCGTGAGCAATGACAACACAATCCCGTTCCGGCGCCCTGACGCGCTCGCCAGATTTGCGAAGTCCCCTCTCGTCGCAGCCCGCTATGGCGGCGCGGATGAAGCGCGGCTCGCGGCATTCGAAACGCGCCACGAGATCAGTCTGTCCGAAGGCTATCGCGATTTCCTGATGCGGGAAAACGGCCTCGACTATCACATTCCCCACACCACCATCGCCACGCTGCCCGCAGAGGCGCAGAGCGATGCCTTCGTTCTCTCGGACATCAATACGCTGTTTGGCATCGGCAACGGGCATCCGTATTTCGATCTCGAGGAACTCGCCCCGGACATGGATTTCCACGACTACGGCTTCACCGCCTTCGCACATGTCATCGGCCTCGGCGGCGACTTCTCCACCCTCGTCGAAATCACCGAAGGCAAACATGCAGGCGCGATCATGTACACCGATGGCGAGCTTTTCCATGGCATGCGCAGCGATGGCATCGGCGGAAAATCCGCTGACGAAGCGATCGATGATTTCATCGAGAACGGTTATTACCTCGAAAGCGATCTTCACCGTCGATCTGCGCGATCCCGACGAGGCGAGGCTGAGAGAGGAAGAGGCAGCCCTTGCCCGCTTCCTCGAAATGCTCTCCGCAGAAGAGGACGTGACCGTTACGGTAGAGCGGCTGGCCCGCTTCGAGCCGGTCACATTCGACGAGCGCATTGTCACCGAAATCGAAACGGCAGCCAAGGCGCGTGCGCTTCCCTGCCGGCGCATGACATCAGGCGCCGGCCATGATGCGCAGATGATCGCCCGCATTGCGCCTGCAGCGATGATCTTCGCGCCGAGCCGGGGTGGCATCAGCCACAACCCCAGGGAATTCACTGCCGATGATGATATCATCGCCGGCGCCGACATCCTGCTCGATGTGACGAGCAAGTTGACGCTAGAGGAATAGCCGATGGATCTCGATCGACTGGTCTCCGACATGCGGCAATGGCGCCGCCATCTCCACGCCCACCCGGAATTCGGCTTCGAGGAAAGGYGGACCT